>NZ_DBHHGF010000011.1:0-70113 GCF_057238325.1 Olegusella sp.
GCCTCGACAAGCATTCGATATTCGGCCTGAAAAGGCAACAACTAGAAGATAGGAGTTTTTATGGTAGAGAAGAAGAACATCGACTGGGGTAGCTTGGGTTTTGCTTACCAACACACTGACTATAGCTATGTCAGCAATTATGCTGATGGCGCATGGGATGAGGGTGGTCTTACTCCCGACCATACGGTGCAGCTATCGGAATGTGCAGGTCTTCTTCACTACTGTCAGGAAGTTTTTGAGGGTCTCAAGGCATATACCCAGAGCAATGGCGATATCGTGTGTTTTCGCCCTGATCTCAATGCTTCGCGCATGGCTGACTCTGCACGTAGGATTTGCATGCCAGAGTTTCCTGTTGAACGTTTTGTCGAGGCGGTCAAACAGGTGGTAAAGGCAAATGCAGCTTGGGTGCCGCCCTATGGGTCGGGCGCCACGCTGTATGTGCGTCCTTTTATGTTTGCAACAGGGGATGTTATCGGTGTTAAGCCTGCCGATCAGTATCAGTTCCGCATCCTTGTGACGCCCGTGGGTCCTTATTACAAGGGTGGCGTTAAGCCTGTTAAATTGCAGGTTTCTTCGTATGACCGTGCGGCGCCTCATGGTACGGGCAATATCAAGGCTGGCCTGAATTATGCAATGAGTCTCTATCCCAGTGTCGAGGCACATAGCAAGGGCTATGCAGACAATATGTTCCTTGATCCCGAGACTCGCAGTTATGTGGAGGAATCGGGTGGTGCCAATATTATCTTTGTCGCTGATGATGGTACGTTGGTAGTGCCCCAGAGCTTTACTGACTCGATTTTGCCATCAATTACCCGTCGTTCGCTGGTCTATGTTGCCGAAAACATGCTGGGCATGAAGGTTGAACAGCGTCCTGTGCGTTTTGATGAAATCGACCAGTTTGTTGAGTGTGGTATGTGCGGTACTGCAGCGGTAATTTCACCGGTGGGCGAGGTTGATTCGGCAGACAAGAAGATCATTTTCAAAAATGGATTTGAGACAGTGGGGCCTGTGATGGCAAAGTTGCGTCAAACTTTGGTAGATATTCAGCAGGGCGACATTGAGGCACCTGAGGGCTGGATTTATAAAATTTGCTAAATCCCAGCTCAGAGGCCTTCTGGAACCAATAGTTAAAAAAGTACTAGTGCAGCATAAAATAAATGCTGCACTATTTTTATTTATAGGTAGAATGACTCTGACATCAGACCCGTCGAGGGGAAAGTATGAACGTCGACTTTGGGCAATTCCTAGGGATGCTCGGCACGAACCCATTCTTGGCAATCGTAATTGTCCTCGTAATGGGTACGATTTTTGTAAATGGTGCGACTGATGCTGCGAATGCTATTGCAGAGGCAGTGGGTACGCGCTCAATCGGAATCAATGCCGCAATCCTCATGAGTGTTGTTTGCAATTTCATTGGCCTCGTTGCAATGTGCTTCATTTCCACAGCTGTTGCCGATACAGTCAGTGGAATGGTTGATTTTGGTGGGGATACGCATGCTGCCTTAATTGCACTTGCTGCGGCTACCGTGGGTATTGTCGCTTGGGGTGTGGGAGCATGGATATTTGGTATTCCTACCAGTGAAAGTCATGCTCTGATTGCGGGTCTTACCGGCGGTGCTATCGCTGTTTCTGGAGGCCTTAGCGGCGTCAATGGAGCCGAATGGATGAAGGTCATTTGGGGCCTCGTTCTCTCATCGTTTTTGGGCTACGGTGCCGGATGGGTTATTGCCAAGATTATTCGTGCTGTTTGCAAAGATGCAGATAGGCGGACTGCGGACAAGACTTTTGCTCGGCTGCAGGTGGCGGGCGCTGCCTTTGTAGCTTTGATGCACGGTGCTCAGGATGGCCAAAAGTTCATGTCTACCGCTATGCTCGCTGTGGCACTTTCCATGGGTAAGGGCGCGGCTGATATGGCTGGATTCCCTCTTTGGATCCAGGTGCTTTGCGCCGCATTTATGGCTATCGGTACAGGTATTGGTGGCAAGCGCATCATCAAGAAGGTCGGCACCGAGATGGTGCAAATGGAAAAGTACCAAGGCTTTTCTGCATCGCTTTCAGCCTCAATTGCATTGCTTATTGCAACCTTGACTGGTCTGCCTGTTTCCACGACGCATGCCAAAACAGCTGCTATTCTTGGTGCAGGTGCTGCCAAGTCTGTGCGTTCTGTCAACTGGGGTGTTGCTAAGGAAATGATTTACACTTGGATCTTTACTTTTCCAGGTTGCGGTCTTATCGGCTATTTGCTCGCTCGTCTTTTTTTGATTTGGTTTTAATCTCGCGGAATTTAAACGCTCGCTTCGTTCATTGCAAATAAGGAGTAGGTTATGCCCAAGCTCAAAAAGGAAGATGTCTTTTACACGATGTTGAAGGACTTCGCTGCCACGCTGGTCGAAGCCGCCGAGATTTACGTCGAGATTTTAGAGAACTACCCCGATAGCTTTGCCACGATTCCCAAGCTAAAGGTGCTTGAGAACAAATGCGATGACAAAGTCAAAAAGATTATGCACAACCTCTACTCTTCGTTCATCACGCCAATTGATCGTGAGGATATCTCTGAGCTTGCGATGTCTTTGGATGACGTTATGGATGAGATGAATGGTGTTGTGCTGCGCCTTGATCTCTTTGGTGCCACTGAGATGCGCATTGAAGGTCCCCAGATGGGTGAGCTGACCCTCGCTGCTGTGCGTGAGATGAAAGAAATGTTTGATCATCTGCCCAACTACAAAAACGACGATGTGGTGATGGAAAAGGCAATTGCCGTCAGCCACATCGAAGATGAAGGCGACCGCGTGTATCACAACGCTATCCGTCGTCTCTTTCATGAGGAAGAGGGCGGTAAAGTTGCTACTTCTTGGCTGCGCCTCTTTGATCGCATGGAGTATGTCCTCAATAGCTGTGATCACGTGTGCGTTATTGTTCGCTCTGTCGTTTTGAAGAGCGCCTAGCGGCTAACTTTCGCTTTTGATTGGTGTATAACAGCAGAATTCGTTTTCTGTGACGGGCACGCGGTATGCGTGGACAAACAGGACGCGGATAAGCACGGAGAGGCAACAACTTTAGTTGAGCAACTCCCGCACATCCCATCTTGGGTATACTTGCTCGTGTATGTCAAATTGTGGAGGGCAACATGGCGCAACGTATCCAAGGTACAGAAGACCTTTTTGGTGGCTATATGCGCAGCTGGCAGTACATGCAAGATTGTGCACGCGAGCTTTTTGGTGCATATGGCTTTGATGCAATCGAGACACCCGCGCTCGAGCAAGTGGCAACATTTACCCATGGTATTGGTGAGTCAACCGATGTCGTGCGCAAAGAGATGTTCCGCGTGTTTTCAGGAGCACTGCTTGAAGGACTGTTGGCACAAGGTGATGAGAGCAGGCTCAAGGCAAAACAACGTATGGCCATGCGTCCCGAGGGTACAGCCGGTGTAGTGCGCGCTGCTGTTGAGCATAATTTTGTGCCTCAAGGTGGAGCGCCAGCAAAGGTGTGGTATGCCGAGCCGATGTTTCGCGGTGAGCGCCCTCAAAAAGGCCGTCTACGTCAGTTCCATCAGGTAGGCGTTGAATGGATGGGCGCATCCGACCCCGCAGCGGATGCCGAAGTCATCATCATGCTGATGGAATTTTATAAGCGTCTGGGTTTGGATGCTTCGCGCCTCAAGCTGACCATTAACTCCATGGGCGATGCAGCATGCCGCCCTGCCTATCGCAATATGGTACGTGACTTCATCTTGGATCACAAAGATGAGATGTGCGAGGATTGTCTGGAGCGTGCTGAGATTAATCCGCTACGTAGTTTTGACTGCAAAAATGACCACTGTCGTGAGCTTATGAAAGACGCGCCGTTAGTAACAGATCACCTGTGCGATGACTGTGCTGAACACTACACTCAAGTTAAGAAGTACCTAGATGAGGCTGGTGTTGTTTATGTTGAAGACCCAACACTCGTGCGTGGCCTAGATTATTACACGCGTACGGTCTTTGAGGTTGAGTATGTGGGCGATGCCGCGATTGGTGCTATTGGTGGCGGCGGTCGCTATGATGGTCTAGCTGAGCTCGAGGGTGGCAAGCCTTGCCCTGGCATTGGTTGGGCTGTCGGCTTTGAACGCATTATGCTGGCGCTTGAGGATGCGGGTGCAGACTTAGCAGGTGCTGAGCCTAGCTGTGTGTATGTGGCAAACACCCAGCCTGAGTTGCGCAATGAGACCTTTAAGGTAACGCTTGCGTTAAGAGGGGCGGGACTGCGTTGTGAGGCGGATTACCAGGGACGCTCGCTCAAGAGTCAGTTCAAACAAGCAGATCGTTTTCATGCCAAGGTTTGTGTGGTGTTGGGTCCCGACGAGTTAGCAGAGGGTAAAGCAAGTGTGCGCGATATGACCACCCATGAGCAGGCCCAAGTTGAGCTTGGCAATTTGGTTGAATATGTGGGCAAGTTGCTGTAGACCGAACGAGCTTTTTCAATTTTAATTTGCAGTTTCCCCGGCACAGCTCATCCACGTGCCGGGGAAATTTCTTTGTTGATTGCTAGCGATGACCACAATATTGCCAGGCTCTGTAGGCTCTTCGAGTGAGCAGGGAATAACATCAACATAGGCAAAGTGAGCACAGAGCACATGTATCACAGTGTTGAGAATGGTTGCCTGAGGTCCCATAAGGGCGGAGACGATATTGCTGATATACATGCCGTTAGCGTTTAGGTGCGCATGTATAAGCTCAGCAGCAGATACATCCATAAGCGACTCAGCCGGCTTATGGGCAATAAAGCAGTCGTTAAGTATTACGTCATAGCGCTTGTTGGGTGGCATGCTTTCGAGGTAGGAGCGCCCATCGACGGTATAGATATGGAAACGGTTTTCACCTGAGGGACCAAACTGTCTCTCGAGCTCATCCACATAAAACCATTTGCGTGCAAGGGTAACTATCTGCTCATCTAGCTCTACCACATCAAGGCTTGCGCTGGGATAGTTTGCAAGCATATGGCGTGGCCAAGCAAAGCCGCCCCCTCCGATAAGAAGTAGGCGCTCCGATGCATCGTTCTGTTTTGGTGTATTGTTCTTTTCTGGTGCATTATTTTCATAAAAAGCGAGGTCAAAACGTTGTAGATAGGGAAACGGGGGATCTCCATAGGGATCATCCAACCACAGCGCGGACTGCTGCGTATCTTCAACCAACAGTAGTCGCATCTGTCTGCCGCTGGGAAAATCTATGGTGCGCACTTGAGTTGTGCCGCCTAGGGTCATGCCAGAAAATTCGAGCCTGCCACCCAACATTTCCTTTCCCAAAAGAGTGAGCAAATGTAAGCGCAGGCTCGAAAAACGTGCTTGTATGAACTTAAAGAAAGACACTCAAGCGCCTTTCGTTGTGAGGATTAGTGCAGGTCAGCGCCGCAGTGTGGGCACCTAGTTGCGCCTTCTTTGATCTCCTCTAAACAATAAGGGCATGTAGGTGCAGGAGCAGCTTCTTCCTTGGTTTTGCCCGTGTGCTTATCTGCCAGAGCCTGCATCTTGTTGAGGCTCTTGACGAGGCAGAAGACCACAAAAGCAATAATCAAGAAGTTGATGATAGCGGAGATGAACGCACCAAAATCGATAGTTGCACCGTTAAATGTAAAGGTCAGGCCTTTAACGTCGGGATTGCCACCAATCATAGAGATTAGAGGATTGATGATGTTGTCAGTCAGCGAGGTGACAATGGCAGTAAATGCACCGCCGATAATAACGCCGACGGCAAGATCCATCACATTGCCGCGGGAGATGAACTCCTTGAATTCCTTTGCAAACTTTTTCATATAGAAAAACCTTCCTCTCCAAGGTCTTAAGGTGCGCTTTATGATAGCTGTCTCCGAGGTTTCGTGAGCTCCTCAGTTTCTAGCCAAATAGTGACAGGTCCGTCATTTGTGAGTGTTACTTTCATATCTGCAGCAAAAATACCTCTACCCACGCGTTCTGGGCCCAAATCAGTTTCTGCGAGTTGACAAAAATATTGGTAGAGCTCATCTGCCATGGCAGGAGGCGCTGCTTCGGCAAAAGAAGGGCGATTGCCACGGCGACAATTGGCATAAAGGGTGAACTGACTTACCACCAATACGTCGCCGCCGACATCTTCAAGTGACAAGTTCATCTTACCTGCAGTATCGTCAAAGACGCGTAGCTTGCGAATCTTTTCCCAGAGTAGTTTTGCCGCAGCCTCATCATCGGCAGGTCCCACTCCCAATAAAATGAGATAGCCCAAGCCGCAGCTGCCAGTAGAAGTGCCATCCACCCTGCACTCTGCCTGACTTACCCGTTGTAGCAATGCCCGCATATACTCACCTAGAGACCATAAATCGAAGAGAATTTTTGCGTGAGATAGTCGGTGTAGTGGCGTGTGACAAAGGGCTCACCTGTTGCAGTCAAAATGATGTCTTTGGGATCGCGAGATCTGCCATAGTGCCATACGCGACTGCGTAGCCAGTCGCGGACAGGGGCCAAATTGCCCGAGGCGAGAGTACCTTCCCAGTCCATACCTTCAGAAATCATGGCAGCACGGAATTGAGCACCATAGGCACCGCCCAAAGCATAGGTGGGGAAATATCCAATCAGGCCATCAGCCCAGTGGGTATCTTGTAGCGCACCATGAGTTGCGTCGGGTACGCGAACGCCTAGATACTCACGGTATTTTTGAGCCCAAAGGTCAGGAATATCGGCAGCCTTTGCCTCACCTAACATAAGCAGCTGTTCGAGCTCGTAGCGCACCAATATGTGCAGAGGATAGGTAAGCTCATCTGCTTCAACGCGGATGGGCTGAGGTGTGGCGACATTTTCTGCCAAATAGAGCTGGCGTGCACTTACACGATTGAAGTGACCAGGGAAGTGGCGGCGCAAAATCTCAAGCAGCGGTCCCGAAAAAGCCTCAGAGCGTCCGACGTAATTTTCGAAGAAACGCGACTGAGCTTCGTGCATGCCGCTGGAGGTACCACCCTTGAGTGAGGTGTAGTTGTACTCTGGATTGACACCCTGCTCGTAGAGGGCATGGCCTCCCTCGTGCAGCATGGTAAACACGTTGGACAAGACATCATCTTCGTAAACGTGCGCAGCGATGATTGCGTAGTTGGTGGTCAATGCATCAGAGAAGGGATGCTCGGTCTTGGTCAAGAAAAGCGATTGAGAAGAAAGTCCCTCAATACGTGCAAGGTCAGCGGCGACTTCCCACTGACGGCGCTCGTCAAAGTGTCCTTCTACAGGACGATGACTAGGCTTGCGGCGAGCTGCCGATACATCTGCTAGCAGTGGGACGACAACCTCTTTGACCTGCTCAAAGAAGCGGTCATAAAAAGCAGTACTGCTGCCCTGCTCAAATTCGTCAAGCCATACATCGTAAGCATTGACACCAGGTTTTTTGTAGTTTGCAAGCCTGCGCATTGACTCGATGACACGGTCAAGATAAGGGGCAAAAGAGTCCCAGTCATTGGCTGCCTTGGCCTTGTGCCATACATCGTCAGACTCGGTAACCAGGCGTGTGAAGGCTGCCTGTTCATCGGCAGGCACATCAACTAATTGTGCACGGTCTCGCTTGAGAATACGTACCTGCGCGCGTTGAGTATCGTTTTCGAGTTCGAGTGCTGTTGCAGTTGAGAGACGGTCCAGCAGAGCGCCTGTTGCAGGCGAGCAGAGCAACTCCTGATCTTCTTCCTGAAGAATTGCGAGCGCCTCGCCACGGTCTGCAGTTGCATCCTCAGGATCAATTGACATGCCATAGCAGCTAATGCCCGACTCAGCATAGCGGTGTGCGTAGAGATGGCGCTCGAGCTTGTCAAGAGCCTCAAGGTCAGCGCGGGGATTGGGTACTGCGGCATCTGCTGCGAGGGGAGGGATGCCAGGTATCCCAGGAAGCGTGGGGATGCTTGCTGCAGGTACTTCACGATGCGGTTTTGCATCCGTAGCAGGAGTCAGGTTATCTGGCTCGTCTAAATCAAGACTTTGCTGAGAATCAGACAGCGCCTCTGTAGTTTGCTGGAGCTTTTCTTCATCTGTGTGCTGAGCGTTTTTTTGCTCGTCTTGAGATTGTTTCATAAAGGATGGAAGCTTGTTACTCATAGTTCCCCCTGCTGCGCCGTGGTGTGTGTGGGGCCGTATGGAAGTATCGCTCCTCAGGACCCAGAAACGATATACGAGGGACAGTGTAGCGCATGGTTGCCTGTGTATAGACCGCCTGCATGTTCCCTTCGCCTAATGGCTACAAGCTCTCTGCAGCTTGTCTTTACGGATGTTTTCATGTGCCTCAACCAAAAAATGACATGCAGCAAAGCCTTGCTTTGAGGGATACTTAAAGTCATCCGTTGGCAGACGAAAGGAGCAAGCTATGGCTTATGTACTTGGTATCGATGTAGGCGGCACCTCTATCAAGGCAGGCCTTTTTGATGAAGAAGGACAGCTTCTTGATATCGCCAAAATCAAGACAACTGAATTGGTGAACGAAGAGGCCTTCCATATTGTGACTGCAGGTCTCGACAAGTTGCTGGCAGCCTCCCAGCTGACGCCTGCTGATATTGTGGCCGTAGGCTTGGATGTGCCTGGCCCTGTTGATGCTCAAGGACATGTGGGTGTGCTTCCCAATATCACTCTTGATGTTGAAGGCTTTAAGGCAGCGCTCAAAGCTCATTTCGCGGCAGCAGTGCTTGCTTTTGTTAACGATGCTAATGCAGCAGCCCTCGGTGAGGTTTGGCAGGGCGGTGCTAAAGGTGTCAAGAGTTGTGTCATGGTTACCTTGGGCACGGGCGTGGGCGGTGGTGTCATCATTGATGGCAAACTGGTTGCTGGTGCCTTTGGTGCGGGTGGCGAAATTGGTCACATCAATATGGAGCCCAACGAGACTGAGAGCTGCGGCTGTGGTAACAAAGGTTGTCTTGAGCAGTATGCCTCGGCGAAAGGCCTTGTTAAGCTTTATCTCAAGGCATGCAAAGCTGCAGTTCAAACACCTGTTGCCATTGAGCATGCTACCGATACTATCTCGATTTTTAATGCTCTTGAAGCAGGAGATGTTTGCGCTGCGCAAGCAATTGATACGATGTGTGCCTACCTAGGTCGTGCCCTGTCTCAGATTGCCACCATTGTGGATCCTGAGTTAGTGCTGGTAGGTGGTGGCGTGGCGGGCGCTTGGAACGTTATTGGACCCAAAATTACCTCTGCGTTCCGTGAGAGTTGCTTCCCTGCTTGTGCGGCGATGCGCATTAGCGCTGCGACATTGGGCAATGAGGCTGGAATGTACGGCGCTGCTTATTGTGCCTTGCAAGCACGTGCCTAGCAGGTGAAAACTTGCGATAAGTACGTAGTAATGCCCTCATTTGCGCTAGGTTTTCGCTCGTACGTGGTATCCTAAGGCAGATATGAGCGAAGTGCCAGGTGACACTTCGTCCTGTATGGTCGCGAGTAAGGAGAAATCCATGGTTGACCTCGTCCAAGCCTCTCACGTTTTTCTTGACTGCCCTGCAAGGGATGTTGACGAAGCCCTGCATGTGATTGCAGACAAGGCCGTTGAGCTGGGAATTGGTACTGACGCTGATGCAATCTTTAAGGCTCTACGTTCCCGCGAAGATATGGGTTCTACCGGCATGACCGATGGTTATGCTATTCCGCACGCAATGGCTCCCGAGATCAAGGAGACGGCCGTTATTGTTCTTAAGCTTTCGGGTGATATTGCCTGGAAGACCATGGACGAGGCCCCTGTTGTCTATGCTATTGCTTTGCTTGTTCCCGCTGAGGAAGGTGCAAGCGTCCATCTGGAGCTGCTTTCCAAGATTGCTCGTGTGCTAACTCACGCCAACTTCCGCACCGAGATGGAAAACGCGACGGATGCAGAGACCATCGCTGCTGCTGTCAATAAGCGTTTGCATGACTAATATAAATAAGCTTACATAGCTTAAGCCCCTGATAGGTAGGGACTGCCTCCCATTGCTTGGACATGAGAAATGGGAGGTTTTTTGTATCAAGAATTGCCAAAAGTTAACAAGCAGAAGAATAGTTGGCTTTGGGATTCCAATTTTGCACAGGTGATGGTAGGGTGTTCCAACGCTATTTTTATGTTTGGGGGATAGATATGGAAGCAAAACAAGGAAGTGACAGACTCGGTTTGCGTGACGGCCTCATCGTCGGCGTTACGCTTTTTTCCATGTTCTTTGGAGCGGGTAATCTAATTCTTGCTCCTCGTCTGGGTGTACAGGCGGGCACTGATACTCCGCTTGCCCTATTAGGCTTCCTTGTTTCTGCAGTAGGTCTACCCGTTTTGACGATTGCCGCTGTTGCTATGGCAGGAACCGCGCGTGATTTGGGTGGGCGTATTCATCCCAAGTTTGCCGAGATTTTTATGGCGTTGATTTACCTTGCCATTGGACCTTGTCTGGCAATTCCACGTACCGCATCGACTTCGTTTGCAATGTTTGATCCGCTGATGCCAAAGTTGGATTCCACGGCTTTGTTTTTGGCACAGCTAGGGTTTACGCTGGTGTTTTTCTTGGTGGCATACCTTCTGGCTATGCACCCCAATCGCCTGACCGAACTCATGGGCAAAATTTCCGGTCCTGCGCTCATTGTGTTGATTGTGGTTGTGGTGGGCGTTACTCTGATTGACCCACCCGCATCGACCTCGACGACTGCGACTGCCCCTTATGATGTGGCTCCCGTACTTGCTGGATTTACGACGGGCTACCAGACTATGGATATGCTGGCAGGCCTTGCCTTTGGTCTTGTTATCTCGATGAACATTCGTGAATTGGGCCTGAGCGAACCAAAGTTCGTTGCCAAGCAGGTCATGCGTTCTGGTGTGGTTGCGGGTGTGCTGATGGGTGTTATCTACCTAGGCTTTGGCATAGTCGGCATGATTGTGGGTCCTGTGTTGGGTGGTACCTCTAACGGTGCAGATGTGATTAGTGCCGCCGCAAACCTGCATTTTGGTGTTGTGGGTACAGCTATCGTTGCTGCGATTTTTGGTCTTGCTTGTTTGAATGTGTGTATCGGCCTTATCTGCTCGATTGGCGAATATTTTTTCCAGACCTACGGGAAGATGAGCTATAAGCAGTGGGCGCTGCTTATAGCGGTGGTGTCAGCCATCTTTGCAAACTTTGGCTTGGCAACAATTTTGGGTTACTCGGTGCCCGTGCTTTCGGCACTTTATCCTGTGGCAATTGTGCTGGTATTGATGGGGCTTTTGCCCACATCAGCCAAGCATTCCATGGCTTGGAAAGCAGCTGTGACGGTATGCACGGTTGTGAGCGTTATTATTGCCTTCCGCGATGGCTTTGTGCCTCAGGCGTGGCTGCCCTTTGATCTGCTTCCTTTGGCAGCTATGGGTATGGCTTGGGTGCTGCCGACGTTGCTAGGCTATGCTGTAGGATTTGTGGCGGAGTTTCTGCAACAACGGCAGCTGGCATAAGTTGCAAAATGAGCCAGCAAAAGGAGTGCACGCGTGAGTGAGTTTAAACTCATTTTGACTGACATTGACGGAACAATTTTGCCTGCAGGTCAGCATCAGGTCAGTGAGCGTACAGCTGCTGCTCTTGAGGCGGCGTTCGATGCAGGGATTCGTGTGGGTGTGGCTACGGGTCGCGCACGCGAATGGGCAATTCCCATGCTGCGTAACAAGCAACGCCTTGGCGATACGATGCTGGCCACCAATGGCATGCAAGTTTTTTTGGATGGCGAGTTGCTGCACGAAGAGGTTATCAACAATAACCAGATTGGTCGTATGGCTGAGTTTTTGGAGCAACTCCCGCATGCTGGTTTGGTGTGTTTTGACGGTGGGGTACCGCAGTTGGTGGCGGGGAGTATAGAGGACATGGGGCGCTGCTTTCCTAAATATGTTGAAAGCTGCCGCATACTGCATGAACTGCCAAGTACACGTACGGTCAAATGCAATGCTTTTCAAGTGGGCGATCTTGATAATACGCGCACATTTTCAGCCCTGCTCAATGAGCAGTTCGATGATTTGAGTTTTGATGTACCACAGCCTGCGTGGATTAACGTTACACGGCGTGGCTGGTCAAAGGCTACGGGTATTGATTTACTTTGCCAGGCTATTGGCTGCAGCCTTGATGAAGTGGCAGTCTTTGGTGATGGTGGTAACGATGTAACTATGCTTGAGCATGTGCCGCATTCCGCAGCAGTGCAAGGGGCAGCTCCTGAGGCTGTGGCAGCAGCACACTACCATATTGGACGCTGCGAAGATGATGCTGTGGCTGCCACTATAGAGGCTATCGTGGCGGGACGGTGGGAAGCACAAGACTAGGGAGGTTTTGGCAGCAAGGTGTGCTAGACTTGCCCGCAGGCGATGACGGAGAGGTTTGCTTGTCGCATGGCTTCAGACAGAGAGGGCACACGTCGGTTGAGAGGTGCCTATGAGGTTGACAAACAGAGTTCACTCTAACAGCTGCAACCCGAACGTATGCGTTTAATTGCGCATATCATTAAGTGAGCCGTAAGTTCTACGACACAGAACAAAAGAGGAGACGGTGGGCAGACATCCACCGCTCAACTGAGGTGGTACCGCGGAGACATCCGTCCTTGGATTGCGCTATTGCGCGTCAGGGACGGTTTTTTATTGCGTGAAGGAGGAGAGCACATGGCAATGACCGACGAACTTGCTGCCATTGAGGCACAGGTGAGGGAGGGTCTTGATAAGGCTCAGACGGTCGAGGAACTCGAGCAGGTCCGCGTTGCGGCAACCGGCAAAAAGGGTAGCCTCACGGCCATCATGCGTATGATGGGAAAAGTCGCTCCTGAGGAGCGTCCGGCAATGGGCAAACTGGCAAACACTGTTCGCTCTCATGTCGAGGCTATGATTGCTGCACGTAGAGATGAACTTGAGCAGGCTGCTCTTGACAAGCAGATCTCTGCTGAGGCAGTGGATGTGACTCTACCTGGTCGCTCTTCTCGTATTGGTACCCAGCATCTCATTTCACAAATTCGTGAGGAAATTGAAGACGTTTTTTGCGGATTGGGCTATACCGTTGAGGATGGCCCTTATATCGAGGACGTTTATCACAACTTTACCGCACTTAATGCTCCCGTTGATCACCCCAGTCGTTCGGCAAACGATACCTTTTATGTGGTTGATAATGCTCCTGAGGGTAAGGGCGACTTGGGTCTTTCAAGCTCGGATTTGCTGCTGCGTACTCAGACCTCGGGCGTACAGGTACACGTAATGGAGCAGCGCAAACCGCCTATCTATATGATTTGTCCAGGTACCGTATTTCGTCCCGATACGGCAGATGCCAATCACTTACCTCAGTTTACGCAGGTAGAAGGTTTGGTGGTTGACGAAGGTATCACGTTTGGTGACCTTAAAGGAACGCTTGATTACTTCTGTCGCGAGATCTTTGGTAAAGATCGTGCAACCCGCTACCGTCCGCACTTCTTCCCCTTTACCGAGCCGAGCTGTGAGGTTGATGTCTCTTGTGGCGTATGCCATGGTAAGGGCTGCCGTTTTTGCAAAAATACTGGATGGCTTGAGATTTTGGGCTGCGGCATGGTCGATCCCAACGTTTTGCGTTATGTAGACATTGATCCCGAAAAATACACCGGATTTGCCTTTGGTATTGGCGTTGAGCGCGTTGCAGCACTTCGCTATGACCTGCCTGACCTACGCATGCTGATGACTGGCGACGAGCGCTTCCTCAAGCAGTTCTAATATCCCGCGCGACCAAGAAGGGACAATACTAATGCGCGTTTCATATGAGTGGCTCAAGTCGATGGTTGATGTGCCTGTCGACCCCAAAGATTTGGTAGCTGAGTTTGTTCGTACCGGTACTGAAGTTGAAGCTGTCGAAAAGATGGGTGCCGACCTGCATGACGTGGTGACGGGTCAAGTGATTTCCAAGCAGCCTCATCCCGACTCGGACCACATGTGGCTCTGTCAAGTGTCTGTTGGCAAGAAGAACGTCGATAAAGAGGGTAATCCCGAGCCGTTGCAGATTGTCTGCGGTGCTCAGAATTTTGAAGAGGGCGACCATATTGTTGTCGCTATGGTTGGTGCCGAGCTGCCTGGTGGCTTCAAAATTAAGAAGAGCAAGCTTCGTGGCGTGGACTCTAATGGTATGAATTGTTCCCAGCGTGAGTTGGGATTTGGTTCGGATCACTCGGGTATTTGGATTTTGCCCGAGGACACGCCTGTGGGTCTCGATTTTGCTGATTGGTATGGCCTGTCTGATACCGTTATCGACTGTGAGATGACACCCAATCGTCCGGACTGCTTGTCGATGACAGGTGTGGCGCAAGAAACTTCGGCAATACTTGATGAGGATACGCATATCGAGTTGCCCCGCATTGCTCATGAGATGGAGGAGCAGACATCTGATTTAGTAGATGTGCAGATTGATGACCCCGCGCTCTGCTCGCGCTATACCGCACGTGTGCTTCGTAATGTCAAAATTGGCCCTAGTCCTGAGTGGCTTGCTCGCCGCGTAACTGCTGCAGGCGCTCGTCCTATCAACAATGTAGTAGATGTAACCAACTACGTGATGTTTTTGACGGGTCAGCCGTTGCATGCCTTTGACTTGAACAAACTGTCCGAACGTGATGGTAAACGTCACATTGTTGTACGTGCTGCTGCCACGGGTGAGCATCTGGTGACTCTCGATGGTCAAGATCGTGTGCTCGATAGCGATATGCCTCTTATTACCGATGATGGTGCGACGCCTATTTGTCTTGCTGGTGTAATGGGCGGTGAGGACTCCGAGATTGATGAGAACACAACCGATGTTCTGCTGGAGTCTGCCTGCTTTGACCGCGGTCATATATCACGCACTAGTCGCAGGCTTGATTTGATGAGCGAAGCTTCTATCCGCTATGAGCGTCAGGTGGATGCTGCTCGCTGTGCTGAGGTGTCTGATATCGCAGCAGCGTTGTTTGAGCAGTGCTGTGGTGCTGAGGTTTGCTCTGGCATAGTCGATGCGTATCCTGTGCCCGCAGTAGCGCCTGTGGTCGAGCTGCGTCCTGCTCGCGTGCGTCTGCTTTGCGGTGCTCCCGTAGATGACAAATTTATTGTTGCTCGTCTGACGAGGCTTGGCTGCAAGGTGGATACCAGCGACCCTGAGTCTTTCAAGGTAACCACTCCCACCAATCGTCCCGACTTGACCCGCGAAGTCGATCTTATCGAAGAGGTTTGCCGCCTGTGGGGTGAGGGCGACATTGAGCCAACTTTGCCTGCAGCGCGCAATCATGCCGGTGGTCTGACCGTTGATCAACAGCGTATTCGTCGCATTGGTGCTACTTTGCGTAGCTGTGGTCTATCCGAGACAAGTACGTACTGCTTTGCCGAAACGGATGATTTGGCAAAGCTGGGTATGTCTGAGGAAGGTCGCGGCATTCCCGTGCGCATCATGAATCCGCTGGTGGCCGATCAGGCCGAGATGCGCCGCAGCATTATTCCAGGGTTGCTTCGTTCGGTGGCTTATAACCTCGATCATGGTACGCCCAACGTTCATCTGTATGAAATTGGTCGCGTTTTTTATGGTCATCCCAAGAAGAGCTCGCCCGATGAGCCTTCTATGGTGGCAGGTGTACTTTGCGGTCGTTGGAATCTTGATGAGTGGAACACTAAATACGCTCAGCTTGACTTCTTTGATGCTAAGGGAGTTATTGAACAGCTGACCTCGGCGCTCCGTCTGACCAAGGTTCGTTATAAGGTGGCAGAGCCCGAGAAGTACAGTTGGTTGCAGCCTGGTCGTGCAGCTGAGATTCTTGCTGGCGGTGAGTTGTTGGGCTGGGTAGGAAATATCCACCCGCTGGCTTTGCGTCGCTTTGGTATTGACGAGCCGGTGGTCGCTTTTGAACTTTCGCTGGCGGCGCTCTTGCGCCTTGCCAAGCGTGAGCTTCCTTACCAAGATGTGCCCACATTGCCTGGTGTTGCAGTGGACCTCGCCTTGGTAGTTGACGAGTCTGTGACCTGTGAACAGGTTATGCAGCGTCTGCATTCAGCTGGCGGTAAGCTTCTGCGTGAAGTTCAGCTCTTTGATGTCTACCGTGATGACGCGCGTGTTGGCGTAGGCAAAAAGTCGATGGCGTTCTCGCTGACCTATCGTGCTGATGACCATACGTTGACCTCCGATGAGGTAGAAAAAGCACATAATAAGCTTGTGACTAAGGTAACAAAATCCACTGGTGGTGAAGTTCGCTCTTAAGTAATAGCCGCCTAGTACTTAAAGGCTATCTAGCGTGTAAAGTCCAAGAGGGGAGGAAGATGCCAAGCTGGAACATCCATACCGCGCAAGTCGAACAGCTACTTGAGGAATATACACCCTCTGAGCTGGGAATTTGCGATGTGAATTGCTTTCTTTTTGGCAATTTCCTCCCTGATGTTTATGTGGGCTACATGGTGCCCCGTGTTAGCAAAATTATTGATTATCGTACGACTCATTTTGCCGATCCGTATCATATGCCCGAACCCGATTATCAGGAGTTTTGGCAGAGTTACGCCGAGCCAAATCGCGACGGAAAGGGTCGCGTATCCGATGTAGTGCTTGGTGTTTGGGCGCATCTGGTGGCAGACCATCTGTATAACCACCATGTAAACGAGCTCATTGTCAAGCAGGGCCTTGAATATGGTGATCCGCTGCGTATCCGAAAGCAGAGTGACTTTGAACGCTTTGGTAGGACCCTATCTATCTCGATGATGCCTCGTGTGACGGCTGAGCTTATTGAGCAATGCAGAGCGTTTCCCCAATACGAGGTGGCTGAAATTGATGTGCGTGCGGCGGTTGAGGTGGCTCGTGAGATGGTGGCGACAACGCAGGTCAATCATATCGACGATATCCCACGCTACTCCCTGCTTGACGCTGATTTTTTCGCGTGCGCATTTGATGAGGTCAACGCTACCATTTCCGCGGGTCTGCTTACCTATGCCGGAGGCCTTTCATAGCTGCTAGGTCTGCCGTGTCGCAGTCCTGCTTGCCAAACGCCACACATCGTTTCAGTCAACACGGTCCTGCTTGCCAAAGGCCACGTTCTGTTTCAATCAGAGCGCAGCTCTACGTGCCAGAAGCCACACTCTGGTTCAACCAGCGGGCTTCGCTTGTCAAAAGCCACGTTCTGCTTCAATCAGCATCCTTCCGCTTGCCAAACGCCACACATTCTTTCAAGCAACACGGCTTTGCTTGTCAAACGCCACGTTCTGTTTCAGAAAAAATGTCAAAAGTCACAGATCTCTTCAGTAGGCTTCACGTTTGCGCAGGTAGATTTTTTGGGCGTGAAACAGAGTGTGGCTTTTGGCTAAAAAAGTGAAGTAGAACGTGGCTTTTGGCACCTAGCATGAAACGGAACGTGGCGTTTGACACTCGGTATGAAATGGAGTGTGGCGTTTGGTACCTAGCATGAAATGAAGTGTGGCGTTTGGCACTTGGCATGAAATGAAGTGTGGCTTCTGCGAGGTTGGCTGAAGCGATGTGTGGCGTTTGACACCTAGTGCAAAGTAACGCGCGGACTTGCAGGTCAGCAGAGGGTGCCGATTGCAAATCCGCGCAACTGTGGTGTTATTCGCGGCCATCCCAGCAGTAGGTGCAGACGAGCTTGCGATCGATGCCGATAGCTTCGAGCATGCCATCAAGGGTCTGAAAACCAAGCGAATCAAAGCCCAGCTCCTCACAGATGGTGCGAAGTAGACATTTACCGCGCTTTGTGGTGGGGTCCGCATACTCATCGATGTGCTGATCGCCCTCCTCACCTTCGAGCTCGCGAATGGTGCGACGCGCAATAAGCTCTTGGTCGGTGTTGGAGCGAGAGAAGGACAGATACTTGCAGCCATACATAATGGGCGGGCAAGCAGAACGCATATGTACTTCGGCAGCGCCAGTGCTATAGAGAAAATCAACTGTCTCGCGCAATTGGGTGCCGCGCACGATAGAGTCGTCAACCAGCAACAGCTTCTTGTCCTCAATGAGCTCGCGGACGGGAATTTGCTTCATTTTTGCCACGCAGTTGCGTACGTTTTGGTTTGCTGGCATAAAAGAGCGAGGCCAGGTGGGCGTGTATTTGACAAAGGGACGGGCGAGTGGCTTGCCGCTCTCATTTGCATAGCCAATGCCGTGAGGTAGGCCTGAGTCGGGTACACCTGCGACAAAGTCAACATCGGGGATGCCATCGTTTTCCTTCTCGCGTTTGGCCATGATATGACCATTGCGATAACGCATGGTCTCGACATTGACACCTTCGTAATTGGAGTTGGGATAGCCATAGTAAACCCAGAGGAAGGCACAAATGCGCATCTCATCGCCAGGCTCTGCGAGAGTCTCCCAGCCTTCGGCAGTCACGCGGACAATCTCACCTGATCCCAGCTCATGTTCGTTGGTATAACCCAATTTTTCATAAGCAAAGGACTCAAAGGACACCGCATAACCATCTTCGTTGGTGCCAATGAGCACAGGTAGGCGCCCCATCTTATCGCGTGCGGCGATAATAGCGCCATCCTCGGTCATGATAAGCAGGGTAAGTGAGCCGTCAATCTTGCTCTGGGCGTACTTGATACCTTCGACAAAATCCTCTTTTTGATTGATGAGAGCCGCAATAAGTTCGGTGCTATTGACGCGACCAGGGCTTTGAACAGCGAGCTGAGCACCTTGTGCAATGTAGGCATCTACCAGCTCAGCTGTATTGTTGATGCAGCCTACAGTGGTAAGGGCATAAGTCCCTAGTCTTGAGCGAACAATAAGCGGTTGAGGATCGTTGTCTGAGATACAGCCAATCCCTGAGGGACCATGGAGGGTTTGTAGGTCGCGCTCAAACTTTGTGCGGAAGGGGCTGTTTTCGATAGAGTGCATCTTGCGTTGAAAACCCGTGCTAGGGTCGTGCAGTACCATGCCGGCGCGCCTGGTACCAAGGTGGGAGTGGTAATCGACACCAAAATAAACGTCGAGCGCAACGTCTTTGTGCGAAACCGCTCCAAAAAAGCCACCCATGGAGGTCCTTTCGTTGACCTTATGAATACGTGTGTGCACACGACACGTGTGTCAATTATAGGAGCGTTGCATGGGTAATTTTCAGCTACGTAAGGTCTTACAGCAAAAGTTAATAAAAACATAGCAAGGTGTGGAAGCAAGGTGGTGTTGCTCACGATATGATGTAAAGCGTTGCAATACCTAGATTAGAGCGAGGCGAGAACGGCATGCCGAAGTTTGACCGGTCGGACGGCAAGCTCTTGTATGTGCAGGTTTCCGACTACGTGCGCGAACGAATTTATTCCAAGGAGTGGGGCGTTAATAAGCCTATTCCTTCTGAGCATGAGCTTATGAACATGCTGCAACTTTCTCGCGGGACTGTCCAAAAAGGTATTCGGCAGCTGGTAGATGAGGGGCTACTGGTGCAACAGCAGGGTCGGGGCACTTTTGTGACCCAGCCTATTATGGCGCGTCCTTCTTCCAATCGCTTACTTTCTTTTGGTGAGTCAATGAGTGCTCAAGGTATTGATTACGAGACAAAGGTTGTGTTGCGGCGCGTTGAGAAACCTAACATTGCATGTGCGGAACATTTGCAGTTGGAAGTAGGTGAGGAATATCTCTATCTAGTGCGCGTGCGTTATGTGCGCAAACGCGCGGTGATGTTGATCGAGAGTCACCTGTCGCTTTCTGCCTGCCCTGGCCTCGACAAGGTGGATTTGGATAAGGAACCGCTATTTGCTGTGGTAGAACGTCTAAGCGGCAAAAGTGTTGGTAGGTCCGAGATGGTCTACAGTGCCCGTACGGCCGGCAAGACTCGTGGTGCTTGGCTGGATTGCGATGAGCATGCACCGGTGCTCGACCTCGATCAGTTGGTCTTTTTAGAAGATGGAACGCCCTTTGAATGGGGAAGCGTATGGCTGCCCGCTAACCGTTGTGTAATTTCCAACGAAACACGACGTGCGCGTGGTGTGGTAGGTGAGTAAATTTCGCAAGTATTACTTGTGATAAGAAGTGGAGAAAACAATGAGTTGGTATGAGACATCTGCGATGTACCAGATTTACCCACTAGGTCTTTGTGGCGCACCTTGGCGCAATGACGGCAGCTCCGAAGGCCAGGTGGAGGTGGGTACACATGCTACCGATGGTCACCGACTGCTCAATATTATTGATGATGGTTGGATCGAGCACATTCAGCGTTTGGGCTGTGATTCTGTAATGCTTAATCCGCTCTTTGAGAGTGATATGCACGGTTATGATACGCGCGATTACACCAAAGTTGATGCACGTTTAGGCACTAATGAGGACCTCAAAAAGCTTGTTGCTGCTTTTCATGAGGCGGGGATTTCGGTTATTTTTGATGGTGTGTTCAATCATGTTGGTCGCGGTTTTTGGGCTTTCCAAGATGTGCTTAAAAACAAGCAGGACAGTCCTTATGCTGGTTGGTTTTGCATCAATTGGATGGGCAACAACGTTTATGACGATGGCTTTTCTTACGAGGACTGGAACGGCGTCAATTACCTAGTAAAACTCAATCATGTCAATTTTGAGCTCAATGAATATATTGCCAATGTGGTGCGTGGTTGGGAAAGCGAGTTTGATGTAGATGGCGTGCGTCTAGATGTTGCGTTTTGTCTAGATGCGGGTTTCTTGGGATATTTGCGTCAAGTTGCTGATGAACTTAGCGAAAAGCGTGGCAAGAAGTTCCCGCTGATTGGTGAGGTCATGTTTGGCGACTACAATTGCTGGATGAACGATCGTGCGTGTGACTCTGTCTATAACTATGAGGCATATAAGGGTCTGTGGTCGAGCTTTAATTCTGCCAATATGCACGAGATTGCCTATGCTCTTGAGCGTCAGAGTGGTGACAAGCCTTGGGATTTGTATACAGGCAAGCATCTGCTGACCTTTGTGGATAACCACGACGTACCTCGTATTGCTACCAAACTTACCGACAAACGCCAACTGCGTCCTATTTACGGGCTGTTGTACGGCATGTGTGGTGTGCCCGACCTCTATTATGCAAGTGAGTGGGGTTATGAAGCAGATCAGCTGCCTGGAGACCATGAGTTGCGTCCTGCTTATGCGCATCCTGAGTGGAATGAGCTTACTGACTGGATTGCTTCTCTTATTGCGGCTCGTACCAAGTCCGAAGGTAGTGTAGCTTTGACCATGGGTGACTATCATGAACTGCTTTGCCAGCCTCAGCAATTGGTTTTTCAGCGCGCAGCGGAAGGCGAGAGGGTCATTGTGGCGATTAACGCTTCTGATGCGCCAGTAACTTTGCATTTTGATGCGGGTTGCGGTCTTGCGACCGATCTCATTACAGGTGAGGAACACGATTTTGGTGGTGGTAGCGAGGTTGAGGCCTTCTCGTGTCACTATTGGCTTTGCGAGCGCTAGTTCTGCTTGATTCGTAGATGGTTCAAACTTCGGGGTTAACGACTACAAAACTGCAGGTCAGATTTTTCAAAAAGTCGAAGAATGAACCATCTACGGAAATATCTACGGAAATTGGTCGAAACTTGAACTATCTTCCTCTTCCCGCGTCCTTTCCGCGGGAATTTTTGCTTACTGAACCTGAGCTACCATAGCCATGTTGGTTGAGGTGGTGTAGTCGCCTTGGCGAGGTGAAGTCTGGGCATCGCCTGCAGTGATAACAACAATATCGTTGGAATCAACCGCCCCATGAGCCTTTGCAACTTGCAACGCGTTGTATAGGGTTGCAGATAAAGACCCCTGTTCGGTTGTGCGGAAGGACTCAACACCCCACATAAAGCAGCAACGACGTGCTGTCTGGGCAATGGGGGACATGGCATAAATGGGCAGATGGGGACGGAACGTAGAAATTAGGCGAGCAGTACGACCAGAGTGAGTTGGGCAGATGATACACTTGGCATCTACCTGGTCGGCAATCTGAACGCAGGAGTGACCGATGGCAGAGTTGACATTACGGACACCTCCACGCTCCGTAAAGTCAGGACGCTCGGGCAAGTAACGCTCGGTCTCCACACAGATGTTTGCCATGGTCTTGACTGCCTCGACGGGGTATTTACCTGCTGCGGTCTCGCCAGATAGCATAACGCAGTCGGTGCCGTCGTAAATAGCATTTGCAACGTCGGTAACCTCGGCGCGAGTCGGACGAGGATTGCGAATCATTGAGTCAAGCATCTGAGTGGCCGTGATAACAGGCTTGTAAGCAGCATTGCACTTGTGGATGATCTGCTTTTGGATGTGGGGTACCTGTTCGGAAGGTACCTCAACACCTAAGTCGCCACGGGCAACCATAATGCCGTCGGATACTGCCAAAATTTCGTCAAAGTTCTTGACGCCCAGTGAACTCTCAATCTTGGGAAGAATGAGAACGCCAAAGTTACCAGCATCGGCACAAATCTTGCGAATCTCGCGTACTGCTTCGGCGTTACGGATAAAGGAAGCAGCGATTGCGTCAATACCCAACTCGCAACCAAACATGATGTCGGCACGATCCTGCTCGGTAACCGAAGGCAAACCAATCTCGACATTAGGGACGTTGACACCCTTCTTTTCGCCTAGTTCACCACCATTAACGATATCGCAGAAAATCTCGTTGCCCTCAGCGTGGTCAACCTCAAGGCCAATCAGACCATCATCTACCAAAATGATGGAACCCTTGGTGACCTCGTTGGGAAGTTCTTTGTAGTCAAGGGAGAAGCGTTCGGCATTGCCAGGGACGCTGGTATCGGTAGTTACGATAACTTTGCCGCCTGTTTGGAGCGTGACTTTCTGATGACCCTCGAGCTCGCCTGTGCGAACCTCGGGACCCTTGGTGTCAAGCATGATGGCAACAGGTAGACCCAGCTCACGGGAAATATTGCGAACACGCTCAATATTCTTGCGGTGATATTCATGGCTACCATGGCTGAAGTTAAAGCGAGCAACGTTCATGCCGCCCACAATGAGCTGGCGAAGAACATCGTCGCTTTCGGTAGCAGGACCCATGGTGCAAACGATTTTGGTGCGCTTATTCATCGAACTCCTATCATAAAACCTACTGCCATGCTGAACTAATGCTATAGCATGGTTTATCTTCCTTCACAAAGACGACGGCATATGATACCCGCCTAAGAGCGCGGGCGCGCAAAGGCACAAAGGCTTCACGCGCCCGCACAGGGCTTACACATATCAATTATTTAGCAAACAACGCTGCGGGGGATGAACTCTTCTTCGTGAGCGTAGTGCTGAGCGTTCTCCAAGGTGACACGGGCAATCTGAGAGAGCGCCTCGCGAGTGAAGAATGCCTGATGAGAGGTCATAACAACGTTGGGGAAAGAGCACAGACGTGCAGTAACGGAGTCGACAACCTCGCCAGAACGATTTTGATAGACGTTGGCATTTTCTTCTTCGTAAACGTCCAGGCCAGCAGCGCCAATCTTGCCAGAGATGATGCCGCGGATGAGCGCCTGGGTGTCTACCAATGCGCCACGACCAGTATTAACAAAGATGACGCCAGGCTTCATCTTGTCTATGGCCTCATCGTCGATGAGATGGTAGCTATCCTTGTTAAGGAAGGCATGGAGACTGATGAAATCAGAGCGACGATACAGCTCGTCGTAGTCGACATACTCATCAACAACATGCTCTTCGTCAACGAGCGCTTGGTTGGGATAGAGGTCAGAACCCAAGACGGTCATGCCATAGCCCTTGCAGATGCGGCAAAGAGCAGCACCGATGCGACCAGTGCCAACAATGCCCGCGGTCTTGCCATGCAAAGTCTCGCCAACCAGACCATCAAGGGCAAAGTCGTTTTCGCGGACGCGGATATAACCCTTGTGGATACGACGGTTGGCTGCCTGGCCTAGTGCCATAGCGTGCTCGGCAATGGCCTCGGGGGAGTAAGCAGGAACGCGGGTAACCTTGATACCGAGCTCGGTTGCCATAGGAACGTTGACGGCGTCAAAACCTGCACACCGCATGAGTACCAAACCGATGCCAAAGCCCTTGAGAATCTCAAGGGTCATAGCCGAGATGTCAGCGTTGACGAAAGCGCAGACAGCATCATAACCGCGGGCAAGAGCTGCGGTCATAGGTGTCAAGTTGGTCTCGGTGTAGTCAATCTTGACATCGGGGAAATCAGCGATTTCCTTCTCGAATGACTCTTGGTCGTAGCTAGCGGTACCGTAAAAAAGAATCCTCATGGTGTAGCGTCCTTTCTTAAAAGACGTGCGCGCATATCCAGGTCGGTCCTGGACTTTTGCACAACCTGCTCGGACTTACTCTAATTCTAGCGTATGAGCAGCCCAAGGGAGGTCTATCCTAGGAATTGCACGACAAATTAGTTCTGCTTCAGTAGGCGGCGTGTGGAGATGAGGAGAGCCATGATTTACGACGGACTGAGCAAACTCAATCGTTATCGCGGTTTGTACAAGGGTTTGGATGTGCTGATTGACTGGCTTGACTCACATGATATGCACGAGCTGCCTCTAGGAACTAATGAAATTGATGGGAAGCGTGTATTTGCCAACGTGATGAGCGCAACGACGCGTTATGCCCAAGATGCACACTATGAATGGCACCGCCGCTATATGGATTTGCAGGTCGATTTGGAGGGCGAGGAGTGCTTTAAGGTCACGCCTGGTCCAGTGATACGAATAGCTGAGTTTAACGAGCAGGACGATTTTCAGCTGGCAGATGCTGCAGAGGGAGCTGATGTGATTGATGGCACGCTTGCTCATGGGCGCTTTGCTCTCTTTGTTGCAGGCGAGCCTCATATGCCAACATTGACCGTACCAGGCGCCATACCTGCAGCTGTCAAAAAGATTTGCTTCAAGATTTTGCTCGATGAATTTTGGGATGAGTAGGATAAAATACTGAGGTTGTTATAAGCGCTTCGGCGTAATTGCAGGTGAGCCCTTGCTCCTCCTGGGGAATTATTATCGGGCACCTAGCGCCAAGCGAGGAGAGGGGCTGCTTTGAGCAGCCAAGATAGCCAGGAGGGACACGTGAAAGAGTACCTAGAGAGTTCGCGCGAGGTGCTGCAAAAGCAGGCTTCGTCCGAAGAGGTGGGCCTTGCCGCAACTGAAGCTGCAGCTCGTCTTGAAAAAATTGGCCAAAACAAGCTTAAGGAAGCAGAGAAGGACCCGCTGTGGAAGCGTTTCTTCTCGATGATGGCCGACCCCATGGTCATTATGCTTATCATTGCTGCTATTATTTCTGCAGCTACGGGCATGGCTCAGGGCGAAGCGGACTTTGCTGATGTCTTTATCATCATGTTTGTAGTCGTTCTCAACTCTGTGTTGGGTGTGGTACAGGAGTATCAGGCCGAAAATGCCCTTGCAGCACTGCAGGAGATGAGCGCTGCTCAGTCCAAAGTCATCCGTGATGGCAGACAGATTGTTGTAGCATCAGCCGATCTAGTTCCAGGCGATATTGTTGTGCTTGAGGCGGGCGATGCAGTGCCTGCTGACTGTCGTATTTTGGAGAGCGCTTCTCTCAAGATCGAAGAGTCGGCGCTGACGGGCGAGTCGGTACCTGCCAACAAGATTGCCGAAGTGCTTGGGCTTCCTGCAGGCAATGACGATGTGCCTCTGGGCGATCGTAAAAACATGTGCTACATGGGCTCGACGGTGGTATATGGTCGCGGTCGTGCTGTAGTGGTAGCGACTGGCATGCAGACCGAGATGGGTAAAATTGCCGATGCTATTGCACAGGCAAAAGATGAACTCACGCCCCTGCAAGTCAAGCTTAACGAGCTTTCGGGTATTCTTACCAAGCTTGTTGTGGGCATTTGTGCTGTGGTCTTTTTGGTGGGTGTTATCCAGCACGGTGGCCTTGCATTCTTCTCAAATGTACCTGAGGTTTTGAATACCTTTATGGTTGCTGTTTCATTGGCAGTTGCCGCTATTCCTGAGGGTCTCGTTGCGGTTGTGACTATTGCTCTTTCCATTGGTGTTACCAAGATGAGCCGTCGCAATGCCATCGTTCGCAAGATGAACGCTGTTGAAACTTTGGGCTGCACGCAGGTGATTTGCTCCGATAAGACAGGTACCCTGACCCAAAACAAGATGACGGTCGTGCGTCATTACTCTGAAAACCTTGACCGCCTTGTGCGCTGCATGGCGCTCTGCTCGGATGCAAAGTGGGATGTTGCTGCAGAGAAGGCTATTGGTGAGCCAACCGAAGCAGCTCTTGTTGCAGATGCTGCCAAATTGGGATTTTTGTCCGACGACCTTGACTATGCGAACCCTCGTGCGGGCGAGGCACCCTTTGACTCTGGTCGCAAGATGATGTCTGTGGTCAATCTTTCACCTGATGGTGATTATATCCAGCACACCAAGGGTGGTCCCGACGTTGTGCTTGCTCGCTGCACAAAGATGCAGACCAAAGACGGTGTCGTGCCGATGACCGATGAGTGGCGTGCCACCATCATGGAGCAGAACAAGCTCATGGCTGACGACGCTTTGCGTGTTATGGCAGCAGCGCGCGTTAACTATGGCAAGACTGAGCCTGCGAGTTATGCTGCGGCTGACCTTGAGCACGATATGACCTTTATTGGTCTTTGCGGCATGATTGACCCAGTTCGTCCTGAGGTTAAAGCTGCAATTGAAGAAGCCCATGGTGCTGGTATGCGAGTGGTGATGATTACCGGTGACCACATCGATACCGCTGTTGCTATTGCCAAAGAGCTTGGCATCGTAATGGGGCGCGATGAGGCTATTACAGGCGCAGAGCTCGATCGCCTGTCCGACGAGGAATTTGACAAGCGCATTGAGGATATTGGCGTCTACGCGCGTGTTCAGCCCGAGCACAAGACTCGTATTGTTGATACCTGGAAGAAGAAGGGCATGGTTGTTGCTATGACTGGCGACGGCGTTAACGATGCCCCCTCTATCAAGCGTTCTGATATCGGCGTTGGTATGGGTATCACGGGTACTGACGTTACCAAGGGCGTAGCCGATATGGTGCTGGCTGACGACAACTTCGCCACTATCATTGGCGCTATCGAAGAAGGCCGCCGTATCTATGACAACATCCGCAAGGCGATTCAGTTTTTGCTTTCCTCTAATCTCGCTGAAGTTGTAGTTGTCTTTATTGCGTCGCTGATTGGCTTTACTATCCTTGAGCCGACGCATCTGCTGTGGATCAATCTCATTACTGACTCCTTACCTGCACTTGCCATGTGCATGGAGGCGGCTGAGCCGGATATTATGCGTCGTCGTCCCCGCAAGAGCCAAGATGGTATCTTTGCTAACGGAATGGGCGTCGATACCCTTTTCCAAGGTGTGGCAATTTCCTGCTTAACTTTGGCGGCTTACTTCATTGGTATTCAGGCTGCTGGTGTGCCTCTGGCTGACGCAGTTGCTAGTGACAAAAATGGTGTTATGGGTATGACCATGGCGTTTTTGACTCTGTCGATGGTCGAGATGTTCCACTCCTTCAACATGCGCAGTCGTCGCAATTCTATCTTTGGTTTGCCTACGCAAAATGCTTGGGCATGGGGTGCCTTTGCTGTTGCGCTGTTGCTGACTTGGGTGGTAATTGAGACTCCGCTTGCCACGATCTTTGGCTTTGCTGAGCTTGATATGACACACTATCTAATGTCTTTGGGCTTGGCTCTGCTTATCATTCCTATCGTGGAGATTTACAAGCTTGTCATGCGTAAGCTTGGTAAGAGCGAGGAGTAAGGTGACTCGTCGACTTTCAAAAAAGTCTCAGTCTCGTGTAGGCGTTTCGCGGCGTCGCACAAAAGAAATGAGCGCTGGTGGGGTTGTAGAGGCCCTGCCAGCGCTTTCCTCTCTCGCTGATGTGCCAGATTTTGAGGCATTGCATCTGAGCATGGCGCAGCAAGAGGCTTTTGCAGCCGCTGTAGTTGCTATGAGCGAGGCGGATGAAGTTGCTGAGTGCGAGTTGTATTTGGGCTGTGTAGTACGTTTGGATCGCGGTTTTCCCGCAATTGCGTGGAAAGGCGGTTTGATACGCGCCGAGTTTTCAGTGGGACTTTCCAAGGCGGGGAGCCACAAGCTCGCTGCTGTGAAATTGGCGGGACATATAGGAGCAGAACTCTCGGCTTCAACGCGCGTTGCTGTGGGCGATTGGGTGGTTTTGCGTGTGCCTGAGCAGCACGAAATGGGTGTGATTGAGGCAGTATTGCCTCGCGAAAGTGATATTGCCCGTTGGCGTGGTAAATCTCGCGGAGAAAAACAAACCCTTGCGGCCAACGTTGATGTTGTGTTGATTGCTCTTGCGATGGGAGAGCGAGCGGTTACTGCCGATCGTGTTGCTCGTCCTGCTGTTGTGGCGCGTGACTGTGGTGCTAGGGTCGCCGTGATTCTCACCAAAGTCGATCGCGTGGGGACAGATGAATTAGCTGCGGCTGAGGCGACGGTAAAAGCGGTGTTGGGCGTTGATGTTCCTTTGGCTTTGACGTCTTCAAAGGCTGGCTGGGGTGTTGATGCTGTGAGGGCATTGGTACCTGCTGGTACGGTTGCTATTGTGCTGGGTGAGTCTGGTGCGGGCAAATCGTCGTTGCTTAATACTTTGCTGGGACGTGAGTCTCTCGAGACGGGCGCTGTGCGGTCGCGGGATGATGCGGGACGCCATACGACGGTTGCGCGCCGTATGGTTTTGCTTCCTAGTGGAGGCATTATCGTAGACGAACCAGGTTTGAGGTCTTTGCCTTTGGTGGGGCATGAGCGTGGTCTTGCGCTGGTCTTTCCTGCAATCGCGCGGGCAGCTATGGGTTGTCGGTTTAGGGATTGTACGCATACCCATGAGCCTGGCTGTGCCGTACAAGATGCTTTGTCCGATGGGGAATTTAGTGAAGAGGCTCTGTCGGCCTATCTTTCTCTTGCTGCTGAAATGCGCACCAGCTTATCTAGCCTCGACCCCGACGTCACCCTATAGTTTTCTCTTTGCACGGCCCTCCGTCCCACACGGTCTGCCATCCCACACGGCCTGCCATCCCACAGAGTCCTTCCCGCGGCACAGCCATCCATCCCGCACGGTCTGCCACCCCACAGAGTCCTCCGTCCCCAGATAGTTCAAATTTTTAGCCCCGAGGAAGCGTTTTTGGTGGGGATGCGAACAAAAATACCTCCTCGGGGCTAATTATTTTTAGTAATGCGGGTCTGAGATAATTTGACCCTTATCTCAGGCACTCATCGTTACAAAAATCCCGATGAACTTGTCGGCGCTTATTCATCATCTTTTGCGAAGCAGGACGAAGAAAGATGCCAGTTGCATGACAAATGGATTCCCCAATCATGTTCCATGCACGAAAATCGTAAAAATCTCGACCTGTAATGAATCTCACGTCGTATCCAGCGTTCTCGAGAGCGTGTCTACGAAGATTGTCTTCGTTCATCTGTGGGCGCGCTCCATGCCAGCGGCGCCCATTGAACTCAATGACGCTATCCCGACACTTTCTTTGAGTGCGAGCATTGCGCGCACGAAATAGAGCATCTACCACGAGATATGGCTTTTTCAATATGTATTGCCAACTCAAGTCGATATTTATTCGAACGTTGAATTTTGCATTGCTTGCGCCAAAACCACCGGATGCTCTGGGCAGACGAAGCTGAATCGAACAGTACGTTTCCATCGGAGATCTGCTGCCGTCTTTTATATAGCGCAGTGCCCGTTTGGCGATACTTAGCCCTGGAATGGTGATGTGCGAGTTTGCAGATTCTACTTGATGAATGTATTCACTAAGTTTGCTGGCGGTAGTGCGTCCAGCGCATTCAACATAACCGTCAAAGTGCGAAGGTTTCGTTGATTTCATAGTAGTTGAACTGGTATTTTGTGTTTGCTTTGCTATTGAAACCAATCCTTTTGGAAGCAAAGCATAGCGACCGGCAAGTTCACAGCCAAACGCCACAACAAGGTGGAGTTCAACCAGCTGAGCTGCCATTTGGAGAAACAGTAATTCAGGAGAGACGATAGATTCGTTGGCGCTAAGTTTGTAGAGGCTGCCCTGGGGAAGCTCCCAATTGCAGCTTCGATAAAAATAGGCATGAGACTTATGGCAGCGTTTTTTAGGGCGCACTAAAAATTGCAATGGCTTTTCTAGCTCATAGTCGAGTTCATCTTGTATGGCTTTGTAAATCAGTTCTTCACAGGGTGTGGACTTTGCATTCTGGGCCGCTTCTTTTGATATGGGAAGCAGAGCATGGCGAAGCAGAACGGCGGTCTTGAAGTGAGTACGGGAGAGCAGAGCTGCTAAATCTTTGCAATATGATGCCGTTGAATTGTATGGCAAGGGAAGTAGGGCCGCAGCTGCAAGACGGTAATAGTCCCGGGCGCTTTGATGAGTCAGTATATGGTGCATTTGTCGGCCTCCTTGCTTGGGGATAAAGCGATACCGTAACAAACGCATCTTGGATTTAGCTTGGACGATAACTGCAGTTAGACTGCCTAAAGCTTGGCGAAATTTCTCTGTGTGGTTTGCGTACTTTGGGATTACAGCTTGCCATAAACTTGCCCATGGCTGCCTTTTGGAGGGTTCGTGAAGGGCGAATGGTATCGCGATGTTTTGCTTTTTCGCAAAGCCGCAGCATAAGGAAACCAATACATCTTTTGCAAAAATTTTGTTATAAGTTGAGGCAGGCTCATGGTGATTTGACCGCTGTTTTCATAAATAAGTTTTAAGGCATGCGAGCTGGCGATGAAGAAAACTTTGTCAGTTTAGTGCCAGCTGCCATGCAGTTTTGGACAACCCAAATAGAAATACCCAGTTCAAGCAGGCACTTTCTCAGTCAAAAATAGAAGCGCATAAGAAACCGACGCTCTTGCGCTGATAACGCCCTTGCGCTGACTGGGAAGGATGAGAATGTCAAAGCGTTTTCGCCTTATTTTCGCTTTAGCCTGCTCTGTTTTGAGCATGATGCTTTGTGCTCTTTATGCTGACCATGTGCGTGGCGAAGCAGAACGTGTGCGCTCGGAGGCCATTGCTCGCTATGGAGGGGAGGTTGTCACGCTTGTGGTTACGAGCGAAGATCTCGAGCCGGGCGATATCGTTACACAGGCAAACGTTACGACGCGCGATTGGTTGGCAGATTTGGCGCCCGATGGTGCGTTGGTAAGCTTGGATGAGACATTGGGTAAGGAGATCAGTGTCCCTGCAGCTAAGGGCGTACCTCTTACCAAGTTGAATTTCCGCGCAAATGAAGCGATGGCAGATGTACCTGCGGGTCACGTAGCGTTGACTCTTCCCATTACAGACAAACTTGGTATCCCTCGTAATCTTAGCCAAGGCGCAAGTCTTGAGGCATATCAAGTGTCAAAAGATGGAACGTCGCTCATTGCAAAAGGCATGCAGGTGCTTTCGCAGCCGAGTGCAAATGTCAGTTTGAGTGGAGCACAAGTGACACTGGCGGTACCACCCGATGGGGTATCAGCAGTCCTTGCAGCAAGTGCAGCAGGGGATTTACGTTTGGTTATTCCTGCTGCTGACGTTGCTGGTAAGGCGAGTGCGCCAACGGCTCCTGAACTTAGCGAGCAAGAAGAACCTGAGGAAAAAGCTCAGGCCGCTGAGGATGCTGCGTCACTAACAGCAACTCCAGTCAACGAAAGCGCCGTTTCTCCCAATCAAAAGGATGATACCCATGAGTGAAAACATCTGGTTTGCTTACTGTGCTCTCAAAGCTCGCGATGAACTCAAACTTGCAGCTCAGTCTATTGATACCAACGCAAAACTTATCTTTGTTCCCAGCGCTTGGCGACTGAGGTCTTTGCTTTGTGAGGAAAAAATACACAAGTACTCGGCAATTGTGGGCGCCTGCGATGAGGGAATTTCGGATCTTAATCTGGCGGCTGCATTGGCACATGATGGCTATGCTCGTTGCGTAGTTTTAGTGGCGAAGAATCCATCTCAGTCCTTGCTTTCGCATGCAGAGCAAGCAAAGGTAGACAGAGTTATTGATCTAGAGAAACTCATGTGTACAGAGCGATCTGAAGAAAAATATGCTGGGCAACCTGCGACAAAACATGTGGAGCAGCCCAGGGAAGAACACGCAGAGCAATTCGAGAAAGAACATACTAGGTGGTCTGAAGAAGAGTGTACAGAGCAATCTGAGGAAGAAAAACTACGGGAATCCAGCGATTTTCCCACTCAACTGCCGTCTTGCGGTGTGACTACAACCGCTAAACATACAAACTCACATGAGGAAGACCAGTCCTCCGTTGTTGCACCGCAGACGGGGCTTGCGGAGACTGAACGTATAGAAAATCCAGGTGAAGCAGCGCCAATTTTTGTATTTGGGTCTGGACGCGGGGGTGTGGGAAAGACTGCACTTGCAGCAATGACTGCGCTTATTGCTGCTTCTTGGGGTATGAAAGTTGCACTTTTTGATCTTGACCTTGCCTGTGGCAATCTTTTCTCGCTTTTTGGTTTGCCGCGCCTGGCAGCTATGGAGACCTTGAAGCTCGGTATGTTTGGTGCGGCTCGTCATGTTCGCGGTGAATCTGAAGTTGGAATTGGTGCTAAGAGTAATAAAGATTTGCTTGAGAAGGCGAGTATTCAAGCAGCAGAAAATATCCGCCTTTGGGGGCCATGTGCGCGTCCTGAGTCGGCTGAGAGCATCTCTCCTTTGGTTGAAAAATTATTGCTGACTGCAGCCTCTGCCTATGATGTGGTACTTGTGGATACATCATCTACCTGTACCGATGCAGTGGCTCAAGCGTTCCAACTCTGTGATCGCTTGCTGCTGGTACACGATGAATATGCAGGCGGTTTTGGTTCGCTGGCACGAACCTCGGCGTTGGCGGTGCGACTGGGCGTTGCTCGCACACGTATTGTGCGTGTGGCCAATCGGGGTGATCGTAGAACGAAGTTCGACCTTATGGCAGGTCGCGCTGAGGTGGGACTAGAAACCGCACGGGCCGTACGGGTGCTTGAGGGCGGTCCTGAGGTGGCAGAGCTACTTGCTGCAGGAAAAGCCCAGGAGCTTGCGAAACTTGACTCTGATTTTGTGCGTTCGGCTGCCTACTTGCTTGCCCAAATACTAAGCGAGGCAGGCAGGCTTCCCGATATTCCCGCAGCTCAGGAGTCCGTTATTGATCCACAAACTTCTCGTCGACCCTTTAGGCTCTTTCGAAAGAAGGTGGGCTCATGAGCGTTCTCGAGAGAGTTTTGGAACAAGAAAAACTTACCTGTTGTCAGCAAGGCGAGACGGTAGAGGATAAAGCGCGACGAGAACGTCTAGGCAAGCTGCGTTGGCAGCTCAAGCGGGATGTGGTCGATCGTTTGGGGCTTGAGACTATGTCCCAGTTGGTGGGCGGTGCTGACATGACCTTAGCTCGATCTGAGTTGCGCGTATGTTGTCAGAGTCTCCTACATGGCCAGCTTTATCTGGGGCTTTCTGCCGAGGAACACGAGCTGCTCATCACGCAGGTTCTTGATGAGATTTGCGGATTGGGTCCCCTGCAGAGTCTGCTTGATGATGAGCGCGTAACTGAAGTAATGGTTAATGGTCCCCAAGCGCTTTTCTTTGAAAAAGAAGGGCAAATCTATCCATCTGAGCTTGCTTTTGATTCGGCAGAGCAGGTCATGGTGGTGATTGATCGCATATTGGCGCCTTTAGGTCGTCGCCTAGATCGTGCGAGTCCCATAGTTAATGCCCGACTTGCCAATGGTGATCGTGTTAATGCAGTAGCTGCTCCTATTGCAATTGATGGCCCCTCTATGACCATTAGAAAGTTTTCTAATCGCATTACTTCTTTGGCAGAGCTGGTGCGTCTTGGCTCATTGCCCAAATGGTATGCCAAGTTGCTGAGCTGGGCGGTTCGTCTGCGACAAGATATTGCTGTGGCAGGGGGTACAGGTTCGGGCAAGACCACACTGCTCAATGCACTTTCTTGTGAGATTGGTATCGGCGAGCGAATTGTGACTATCGAGGACTCTGCCGAGTTGAGATTTGAGGCTCATCCAGATGTTGTGCGCCTGGAAGCGCGTGATGCATCTATTGAAGGTTCTGGCGCTATTACCATTCGAGATTTAGTAAAGAACTCCTTGCGTATGAGACCAGATCGGATTGTTGTTGGTGAGGTCCGCGGTGGTGAAGCAATTGATATGTTGCAGGCCATGAATACTGGCCATGATGGTTCACTAACCACGCTGCATGCAGGTACAGCTGAGGAAGCAGTACTGCGCTTGGTATTGATGGCACGGTTTGGCATGGATTTGCCTGCTGACATCATTGAAGAGCAAATCACGAGTGCCCTCGATTTCATTGTGATGGGCAGACGCCTTCCCTCAGGCCAGCGCCGCATTACTGCAATGTCTGAAGTTGGTCGCAGCTCTACAGGAGGCGTTCAGTTAGATGAGTGCGTTTCCTATGATGTGGCATCTGATACTTGGACTCTCAAGCGAGAACCAGACTTTATCGCACGGGGTATTGAGGAGGGTGTGATTAATGAAGAGGAGGTGGCACGATGGCGGCATATGCTGGCATAGCTCTTTGTGCAAGCTGTGGCATTCTTACGTGGATTGCCAGCTTTGTACTCATAGATCGTGGCAATGCGTCCCTCCTTGCTCCCGTAAGCATTCGTTTGCGAGTTGTCTGGCGCCACTTTGTTCATGTCTGTGACATTTGTTCTCGAGTTGGACCTATACGCATGCTCCTTAAGTTGCAGGCATGGCAAGCGGCTTCTGATGTGCTTGCACATCAGCTCTCGCAACTGAAACCTTTGCTCAGCAGAGAGCAAGCCTGTGCTGCATTACTGTTGGCAGATAGTATTGCAGCTCTCATATGTCTGTTATTTTCTTGCTCACCTGTAGGTATGTGTGTTCCTGTATTTGCCCTGATGGTGGCGCTACCAATTTGGGATGCGGCCTGCAGGCGCAAGCGTGAGATACAACTCGCTAAAGAAATGCCTGATGCATTGCGAGCCCTCGCATTGGCTTTATCATCTGGTGAGACGCTTGCGCAAGCAATCGATTACGTGGGTTCTCATGGGCAGGGGCCTACAGCTGAAGCCTTTTCGCGCGTTGCCATGCGTCTACGCTGCGGTGATTCAGTACAAGAAGCGCTCTGTCTGCTAGAAGACGAACTAGTAGTTCCTCGTATGGGCCTAGTAATTACTGCTTTACTCGTATCTCAACGCACAGGCAGTCCTTTGCGCAGCCTTTTGCAAACATCTGCAGAACTTGCAGAAAAGCAAGGTGAGCTTGAACGCCTTTTGGCAGTTAAAACAGCACAGGTTCGGCTTTCGGTGAGGATTGTTTGTCTCCTTCCACTCGTCATGGTTGCTTTGCTTTCTTTGCTCTCTCCAGATTTTCAAGCGGGACTTGGCACGCCAGCAGGAGCAGGAAGCGTGATTGTTGCATTGCTTATGGACGGATTGGCGCTCTTTATTGTACGGCGCTTGATGAAAGGGGTGATTTGATATGGATGTAGCAACACTTGCGCTTATTGGTGCAACGGGCATAAGCAATTTGGCTGGAGTTTGGGTATTAGGCTCGCCCCACGAGGATGTAGAGGAACTGTCGTCTCACAGTTTTTTCATTCAGTTGGGCCAACGCCTAGAAAAACATTTGCCACTCGTTGCGGAAGTGCGTCGCCAATCGCACTTGGCTACGCGGCGTTCAGAAGGCTTGCGGAGTCTTCCTGAAATGCTGGATATTTTGACTTTGGGACTTTCTGCAGGCCTCTCGTTTGATGCTTCTCTTGAGCTGTATTGCAATCGGAGCACCACGGAGCTTTCAAGTGCCTTTCGCCATGCAATGGATTCTTGGCGTATGGGTATTTCGACTCGTGATGAAGCATTGAGTGAATTAGCGGCCGAGTTGGAGCTTGGTGCATTGAAGCGCTTTTCAGATGCAGTTTCTCAAGCACTTGCTTTTGGTTCTCCACTTGCAGCGGTGCTTGAGCAGCAATCACAAGCAATTCGCGATGAGCAACGTTCTCAAGTAGAAGAGCAAATTGAAAAAGTGCCGGTAAAGATGCTTATTCCTTTAGGAACACTCATTGTACCTGCCATGCTATTGGCAATTTTGGGACCTTTGCTGGGATCAGCTGTAACTCTGGGATAGTTCATTTGCATCCATAAAGGATGTGAGAATACGGACGAAAGGACAGTTTATGGATGGCAGGATTTATGCAAAGACGAACGCTTTACATTGCTGGATTACAAAAACTTTGGCAAATGAGAAAGGCCAGGGTACTACTGAGTACGCGATTTTGGTTGGCGTGTTGGTAGTTATTGCAATTCTTGCCATTATTGCCTTCCGTGGCAAGGTACAGGAGCTATGGTCAGCTATTGCCGATGGTATTAATGGTTTGTAGAAAAATGCAAACAAGCAGAGCGTGGCGTGTAGTTCTTGTACTTGCGGCGATGGCATTTTTTCTTGTAGTGGATTTGCTTGCATTTCCTGCTCCAAAAATAGTGGACAAGCAGGGCGGTGAACCGTCAGCTCAAGATGCTCGGCACACTATGGATGTAAACAAACGCCTAGATGCCAAGTCTGATGATTCCTCTCAGCAGGTGGAAGCGACTCCCCATACTGATATAGCAGGTTTGGAAGAAGGACTCGATCAACTGCTTGTATCACTTGCAGCTACTCCACGAAAGCAAGGCTCTGCTTGTATGCAGCAAACCTCTGGGCTTCCTATGGCTCAGGAGGCTCAGTTGTTGATGCAGGCTTACAAAAAAAGAAATGACTGTGTACTTGTGACGGCTGACTATCTTGATTTGTTTGGTCGCGTTTGGGGTTGTGTGGTGCAAGGGGATCGTTGGGTGGATGTTTGCATAGTTTCCGCCGAGGGAAAGCATAGCAAGTTGAAGATAACACGGATGGATCCTGATGCTTGGAAGGAGGAGATGATAGATGTGTCAGGGAGGGAGGAGTAGTGGGAATCTCGAACAACACAAAGCAGCTCGTATATGCCAAGGCCAATCGACCCTTGAGTATGCCTTGGTACTGTTTGCTTTTTTGTCCTTGGTGGTGGGCCTTGCCGCAGTGTGGCATGCGGGTAGGGATGGGCATTTGCTCAAGCTGGCGACAACGGCGGCATCGCATCTCTTTGGCGCAGGGAATACCCTTAATGAGGTCAATGACCTCGTCCTTTTCTAGTAGCTTGCATAACTGCAGCTACAGGGCGAGTCTGGGTCAATCAACCATAGAGGCAGCTGTGCTGATACCGAGTGTATTGGTATTGATTGCCCTACTCGTACAACCTGCTTGCCTGCTCTATACGCAGATGCTGATGCGAGGTGCTGCTGCAGAAACAGCTCGTGCTGTCTTGACCGCCCGGAATGACTCGGACCTTTCTGCCTGCAAGGACTTTGGCCTAAGAAGATTGGCTGCAGTGCCAGAAGTGTCTCCCTTTCATGTGGGCGGACAGGGCGATTGGCACATTAAAACAAGCGATGGGAAAGGAGGATTTGTTCGCGTTTCTATAACGGGTCACGCTCGTCCACTTCCTTTATTTGGAGGTCTTGCCTCGGTGTTTTATGAGCGCGATGGCACGGGCTTGGTACTGCATGTGGATATGACCGAACGGATGCGACCAGAATGGTTGGGAGGTGCGTATGCGGATTGGGTTAGTGTTTGGAAGTAAAGCCGATAAAGTACCAGTGGCTATAGATATGCATTCAGTTGATATCAACAGTAATAAGAATATCAAGCAAAACGCTTCGCAGTGTGTTCCGCCTTCCACGGGCTATTCACCGCTGTCAATCTTTATCCATGATGAAGGCGGTTACACTACTGTGGCGATGGCGGTCACCCTGCTTGTAAGTTTGGTGTTAGTGTTCGGTGCTGCTTCAGCCGCTTGGTCAACTTCACGCGCATCAGAAGTTCAAGAAGTAGCAGATGCTACTGCACTTGCTGGTGCAAATGCAGTGTCAGGCTTTACGACAGTAGCTCAGGTTAGTGATGCCATCGTACTTTCCATGGGACTTGCAGGTTTGGCAACTATTGGGACGGGACTAATACTGTCCGCTCTTCCCATTACGCATGCAGCTGCTATTGAGACTATCAATGTCGGTCGTTCGATCCTTGACTTAAGACGGAATTTTGCAAAAAGCGCTGCTACGGGTTTACAGAAACTTGAAAAGGCCCTGCCAGCTCTTGTGATGGCAAATGCAGCATCATGTACCTCGGCAAACAGTACGCAGCAGCTAAGGTATGTGGGTACCGCAATTCCATTTCCCCTAACTTCAGAGACGGATTATTCCTTTCTTGATGATGGTCTTTCCGGAGAAGAATTGGAGCATAATGCCAAGAAACTCCAAGATGCTTCTGAGCGTAAAAAAGATGCAATGGAGCGAGCCGATGCTGCAAAGGAAAAAGCTTGGCGAGCGGACTGTGTAGATAACCCACATTGCATGAGAAGCCGTGCTCAGACGCTTGCGGGGTTGTCTGGTGCACATAATCCAAACTACGCAAGTTTTAAAGAGTGGCGCTTTGATTACGCGAGGATTCGTTCCCTCAATTACTATCGCACGCGCGCTGCTTCAGAACATCCTCATGGGTCATCGGCAGAGGAACTGACTCGCAGTGCTGCGCGAAAGCAGTTTTATAGGTTTGCTGCCCGCGAGATGGAAAAAGCAAAATGTATAGAGAAGTCCGACTACGTTGAAATGCAGCTTCCCGAGCTTCCACATACAGCGGCAATGGTGCGGGCGACTAGCCTGTATACCGATTCAATTTGGCCTTGCACAGATGAGGAAGAAGGACGCACGCTGCATAGTTCCCTCGCTTGTCTTGGAGCAACAGGCTCATATTCTGGCACCGCTTCTTTGGCTGATATCGATTCAGGCGCTGTACGCTGCTGCCCTAAATGTGGCATGAATGTGCAGGCACAGGCAAGCGCTGCCAGCGCATCAACAAATATTAACAACGGATATGAGCATTATTGGCGTATTGTCGTGGAGGCATCGCGTGATTATCTTGGAGCAAAGAATGACGAGATAGCTGCAGAAAAAGAACTTGAAGGAATATCAGAAGAAAGTGATGACCTTTTTCAGAAGGCTATGGATATTCTTGCAGTTGAAAGACCCGATTTTGTGCCAGCAGGCGCTTGGGGTTGTGTTGCGGTGGTCATGCGCGATGCGGGTAGCGTGACGCCGGCGGAGCTAACAGGTGCGTTCTCTCCTGGAGCAAAATTGCCTGCAGGTGCTGCGATTTCGGCGGCAACTTTGGCACCAGAGGATAGCAGTGGAGGAAGTACTGTTTTATCCCAGTTGCTTTCAGGTATTGAGTCTCAGGCTGGTTTTGGAGTTGCGGGTATTGCTCAGTCGGCTTTGGCACTTTGGGGAAAATTGCTGGTAGATTACGGCTCTGCTTTTGAGGCTGCGCAATCTCATGTAGATGGATTTTTGAATGATGCAGGCTGGCTCATGGGTGAAAAAGTGGCTCAGTCTATAAAAAAGATGATTTCAAGTACGGTGAAATCTGCTGGTTTTGAGCCTGCCGATATGAGAGCTCGAAAACCTGTACTGGTACATAGTCAAGAAGTACTTGACAAAGCAGGAGATGGACGAGAGCAGTTCGGTATAGTGCGTGAAATTGTGCAGAAACTTCCTAATAGTGGAGATGCTGCTGCGCAAGTGCTTGCAAGAGAGGTGGCGAGTCAGCTGGGTGGGCCTATCTTTACTGTTGCTGAGATTGAAATACCTGGTACAGGTGTCAAGATTCCCTTAACTATAGATGTCTCCAAGTATCTTGGAGGTGGCTAACTATGGTTTTGTGTCGCTCTAGTTTTAGGAGCTTGTTGTCGCTGTGGCGTATTTCTGGCAAATGTCAGAAGTTTCGTAGCTGTTCTGGACAAATGACGGTAGAACTTGCTGTCCTAGTGCCTGTAGTAATTGTTGTTGCGCTGACAGTATTTAATCTGATGCGATTTGTGAGTGCTTGCTCTGCATTTGACCGTATAGCAGCAGATGCCGTGGTTTCCCAAGGAGTTTCTCCAAAAGGCGAGACAAAGGCTGCGGCAGTAAATGAAGTTGAGCAGACTATCAAAGCTGCTCTTGATATGCGCAGTTGCTCGATTGAAGTACATGCAGAGCCTGTGTATGGAGGTGACTCAAAAAATGGTGCTGGGATTGGTTTTCCGATTTCTCCTTTACTTACTCGTTTTGTTTGCACGCTTAGGTACAAGCCTTGGCCATGTTCGTTTGTAATTGCGGGCGTTGCTTACAGTGCGCCTATCAGCTTGGAGCATACCCGCACATTGGTGGTTGATAGATATCGGGGAGGAGTGGTGATGTAAATGATGGCTCAGCTAAAGGTGTTGAGCTCTCCTCATTCAGATGCGATAGAAATTGAGGGCTTACCAGTCAGAATGCTTGAGACTTTCCGTGATAAAGCTTTGGGCTTATTACGTTCAGGCAAGCATAGTCCTGCCGTCGCACTCATGCGTTGTAGCTCGGTTCACACCTTTGGCATGAAGTATCCGCTCGACCTTGCCTTCATAGATCGTGATGGCCATGTATTGCGTGTTTGTCAAAACGTAAAGCCAGGGGATATTCGCAGCAAATTTGGCAGCTGGGCTGTGATGGAGCGTCCTGCAAGTAGGCGGACATGGCTCCGGCAAGGTCAGAGAGTTTGGTTAATGCAAGAAGAAAAGCGAGAGGGGGAGACCGTATATGGCTGACCTACGAGTTTTTGGGAGAGGTGAGCTAGAAAAAATCCCACCCATCCCACTTAAATCCATACAAGGCGATAGCAATTCCACAATGGCTGGCAGCACTAAAACTTGTCCTTGTTGTGGACAAATCCTGTTTGCGGATATGGATACCTGTTTTGAATGCATGTATAAGTTTGCTGAACAAGAAGGACCTGATATGACCAACCAGCTGCCTTTAGAGGAGCGTCTGAAAGAAGAGACTTGTCAGCCTCTTGTTACAAGTGAGGCAAATACCAGCGAGGTTTGTCTTTGGATAAAAACTCCCGAGCTAGAAGCTCATATTCCCTTACCCAAGCAGGGTCTGCGGATTGGAAGATCGCCACATAATGATGTGGTTTTGCATTCCCGGGCAGTATCGCGATCGCATACTGAGTTGCTTCCTGATGAAAATGGCATGGTAGTAAGAGATTTAGGAGCTACAAATCCCATACTTTACCAGGGAAAAGCTTTGGAAGGCAGCGCACTTATTCCTTTTGGAGAGATGATTTCGCTCTGTGGAAATTATCTACTTGCCCAAAAAATGCATTCCAAGAAACCAAAAGTGTGCTGATTATTTTCAAAAAATTGGGGTTTCATCAGAATAAAGAGTTGACAGAGACATGTCCTTTGTTAAGATATACAAGCTTGCAAACGCAGGCGTTTTGGCTGGGTAGCTCAGTTGGTAGAGCAGGGGACTGAAAATCCCCGTGTCAGGGGTTCGATTCCCTTCCCCGCCACCAGAAACACAAGGTCAGAGCTTCGGCTCTGGCCTTTTTTTCGTGCCGAAGTGACACGGAGTGACAGAAAAGTGACAAAACATTTTGGAGCAAGCTAAAAGCGTAGCTGTGCGATATGTTTTTAATAAGGTGTAAGATGACGTCATAAGCCTTCTTTTCTGAGTTGTTAGGTGGCTTGTAGGCTCTCCCGAAATCTTGGTGGATAGGCGGGAGAGCCTAATTTGTGCGAGGTAGAGCGGTATCGAGCGTTTACGAGGGCATCAGCGTTGAACTAATGTTTTGAATTCCCATTGATTTCAAAACATTTGTAGTTCTACTTTGTCCAATGTCTTTCATAAGCTCAGAGATTAGGTTGAGAATGTCATTTTGAGCTTTTGCAAATTCATCACGACTTAAAACTAGCTCAAGGTCGTTAAGCATATCGGCAAATTTGACACTTTTTGATGGCGATACTCTTGCGCAATATAGTCGCTCATCGTGTGCGCAGATATTTCTGAAATCCTTGATGTGATCATATGCGAGGCGTAATCGTCTAGGGCTTATTTTCTTAGTGTCTATGTGTGACTCGTTATAAAGGCTAGAAAAGTTTGCCGCGATAGCATTTCTCATTGATTCAGGCTGGAAATCATAGAATTTGAATATCTGACCCAGCATGAGAAAGTTAGTTAAAACCCAAAATGGGACTTCATCATGGTCGCGCACATAATGCTGGATATAGTCACGCTTGAAAGAGTAGTTTTCATATGGGTACTTGTGCAATATTTTTTTGAAGTCATCAATAAGTCCTTCAACTCTTTTAACATATTACCTATCTGCTCTGTAGTTGTGAGGGTTTAAATATGCCTCATGCTCATCTTGATGTTTCTCAGAGAATTTATAAGAGCACGTAGTTTTTAAGGTTGCTTCCGCTTCGGAGAAGTAGCGAAACATCGTTAAGCGAAGGTCTCGGTCAAACAAAAAGAGTCTATAGATATTATTAAAAGTAGTGCCAACAACGTATCTATCATCCTTTGCATTTGCAGAAGCAGCTTTGTCAATAAATAAATCTTTATAGCCGTTTACCACTGAGTAATAACCTTCGCGCTTAAGCACAGCTTCAGCGGAATTATCAATAGCGATACCGCGCTTTGAGAGAATTGTTAGTTGCTCTTCTATAGATTTAAAAGGCTTATCCATTGTGTTTTATCCTTTTAAACATAGAAAGCCGCACTATGGCGGCTTTCATGGGCTTGACCGGACGTACCGACGCCAAACCTCTTCATACTGCTAATATGAACCATCACGTCATCTTGCCCATTAGTAAAATGCTGTAATGACTCAAATTCACCATAAACGGCATATATGACACTATTTGTTACTTTGCGGAAGTACATTTTTACTACTCTCATCACGCTCTCCATCTATCAGGAGTAGTAAAGCTCATTGTACGCCTATAGCGTGGCATGACGGCGCATCAGGGTCGGCAGGGTTGATCACACACGGACGATACTCCGCGTCATAAGTAAGAAAGAATTCAAGCATAGCGTCATTGGTCTCAAGGCTTTCTTTTTGATCCCAAAAGCCGATGTTAAAGACGTGCCCTAATACTTTGTCAGATTTTTTATCCCAGATAAGTGTCTCATACTGGCTGTCATTCTTTTTCAGCAGTTCAAGCAAGGCTTGTGTTTGAAATTTCAGATTGTCGCCTGCTGAACCTATTACCAGTACGGGTGGTAACGTAACGCCCGGCAATACCTCGTTTATGCTCATGTAATGGGCCCAAGGAGCTCTCTCGCCCTGCTTGCCTAAAAACATTTGTCGCATTTCTGCATCAGCATGGGTGCCAAATACACCTGGTGCATAATAGGGCATCAGATTTGTCACAGGACAACTTACCGCGAGCGCCTTAAAGCTTAGCGGCAGTGCAGTCGTGCCGTATATCTGCTGCAGTTCTGCTTTGTTTCCAATACATAATGCCAACATGCTCAAATGAGCCCCAGCAGAATCTCCTGTAATAAAACAATGCTGCAAATCCAATAACTCCTCTGAGGCATGTTGTGCCAGCCATTCAAAAGCTGCCCACAAATCTTGGATCATGCCCGCTAAATCAACTTCAGGCAGCAGGCGATAGCAAATATTGACTACTGCAAAGCCTTGTGATGCTAGGTACTCGCAGTAATTGCGATTAACCAGCAGGTCGCCATACATATGACCGCCACCATGAATGTCAACAATTACAGGTAGTGCTATCTGTCCTGTTGTGCCCTTAGGGCGAGAAATACTTAATACATGCAAGGGATTACCATCGTTGAGATAGGCAATAGCTGTGCTTGTTTCGACATCTGGTACGCGCAGCTGTGTCTCAATACGCTTTTTGTCAGCAGCCTCTATATGCTCCCACAAACGAGTGAGTGTCGATCCCATGCGACATCAGCTCCAATAGCATCAAATCCTATTACCACTCGACAGTATAGGAACTCTATACCCTCGATGCCCTTATCTATGTTCCCGATGCCCTTATAATGCAGTCAAGCAGATCTGAGCGTACTTGTTGAATTTTGGCATCACCAGCAATAGCAGTTGTAACAGTCTTAGCCATAGGGGGTTGTGATGGGAGTTTATGAGGCGTTTAGCGGTGAGCGCGGAATTGGTAATACCCCTTATTATGAGGTGGCGGGCAAGCACGTAGTCTGTTCGCACTGCGGTCGTGACAAATTCGATAAACGCACAGCACAGCTTAATACTGCAGCGGCTACATTTTTTGGTCTTGATTGGGCAAATGTATCGGCAACTGTGCTTGTGTGCCAGAATTGCGGCCATTTAGAGTGGTTTCTAGAAGAGTAGGATTAGGCTGTAGCTTAACTAGTTTTGCTTTGCCTTAACTCAAATAAGAGGAGCTTTTTGTATGCTGAATAACAAAACCAACCCAAGAAGTTCCCTAGAGAAGTTCACTCTTTCAAGAAGGACATTTTTGGCAAGTCTGACCGCTGGCAGTTTCGTTTCCATAGCGGCACTAACCGCCTGCTCCTCTCAAGACTCAGCCGTCACGTCCAGTGGCTCTGGATCCCGCACTGAGGTAGGCTCTACTGCCTCAACCCAAACAAAAACAGATCCTCTCGCAGGTACTGCTCAAGACAAAAATGCAAGCACTATTACGGCGGTTGCTCCTGATGATGAATTTGGTCATGGGACCCATCATGCCACGCTTATCATCAAGGATTACGGAACAATCAAGCTTGTTTTAGATGCAGATTCTGCACCTATCACCGTTAGTAATTTCTGTCGCTTGGCAAAGGATGGCTTCTACAACGGTCTTACGTTCCATCGCATTATCGAGGATTTTATGATGCAGGGCGGCGACCCCAAGGCTAACGGGACCGGCGGTTCCGACCGTACAATCAAAGGAGAGTTTAGTGCTAATGGGGTTGACAACAAGCTCCTGTTAACTCGAGGTACTATCGCGATGGCGCGCGCCCAAGACTACAATTCTGCCTCATCGCAATTCTTTATCATGCAGAGTTATCAGGAATCTCTTGATGGGCAGTATGCTGCCTTTGGCCATGTTACTGACGGCATGGATGTTGTCGACGAGATTTGCAAACAAGCAAAACCTACAGATAGTAACGGTTCTATTGCCAAGGATGACCAGCCAGTTATCGAAAAGCTTGAGATTGATGATTAGGGCTGTAGGCATCGCGCCTCGCTATCTAGCCATCTCTAGCTAAAAATTACTTTAAATTCGCTTTCATCATTACGAAGAGGGATATCTTCCTTTTCGTCTATAACATAATCGATTTGAAAATGGCGATACTGCTGGTTAAAGAGCGTAAAGAAGCGCGCGATGCGCTCGGAGTCGCCCTGTAGTTCCATCGTGACCGAGCCATCCCATTCGTTGCGTACCCAACCGAGCAGCCCCAAATCGTTAGCACAGTTACGTGCGTTCCAGCGAAAGCCAACCCCTTGCACTTGTCCACGAAAAACAAAATGTACGCGTCGTAGCTTTGCTGTGTCAGCGTCTTCAAGATCTGCTTGTTCGCTTATGTCTGAGTTTGCCGCACCCAAATTGGCAGCCTCCACGGCCTCTTCGACTTCTTTTTGTTGCTTTTCATTCGCGCGTTTGAACCACTTCAGCATGGGCAGCTCCTTACACGCCATGTAGGTCTCTCGTGAAAACTCATTCTCCGTCTACAATAGACGAATTAGGACGCAAAATTGTGCAAACTACAAGGTGTCAAATACGCAATTCGGTAAGTTTCGCTTTTGGGAGGCAATAATGGGTGTAAGCAGAAGGACATTCCTCGGAGTGGCGTCGGCTGCAACTATGGCAGGTCTCGGTGCCTGCGCCCAGCCTAATTTTTCTTGGTTTATCAATAAGGATGAGGGCCAGCAAAATAGCTCAAAGACTCCTCAAGGTTCTGCTGAAACCGAAATCGATCTCAAAGAGTTTGCAGCCCTCAAGCTTGATATGGGTGCGTGGAACTACGACACAACTTTTGATTGCTATTACCAGCTTGGTGTGCCTTATTGTTTGCATCCTGCAACCGAAGCCTATGAGTCTCTTGCGATTTTTGTACCTGGTCCATACTTTGAAGGTAAGAAGCGCCTTAATGGGAGCTACGAGTGCACACTCGTGCCTGATGCAAAGATTGCTTCTTTTACCGCAGCTACTGCACCCATTATGATGCCGCTCAACTCTGCACGTTTTGAGGCTCAAGCATGTCCGACGGGCTTTTCTTATACAGGTCTTACACGCTATCTCTCGGCAGGTCTTATTTACGTTTATGCTGGTTTCCGTGGTCGTTCAGCAACGGCAGAAAGCAATACTTCTGAGCTTATTGCAGGTGGTGCCCCATGGCCAGTGGTCGATCTCAAAGCAGCAATACGTTATTTGCGCTACAACAAAGACCTTTTGCCAGGTAACACAAATCGAATTTTTGCTTTTGGTTTTGGCGGTGGCGGTGGCATTGCTGCTTGCCTTGGTAGCTCGGGTGATTCTCCTGAGTTTGAGCCTTACCTCAAGCAAATTGGTGCCGCAATGCATGATGGGGAAGAGGGCAAGACTGTTTCTGACGCCATCCAAGGTGTTGGTGCATGGTGTCCTGTCACAGCGCTTGATTCTGCCGATGCATCTTACGAGTGGATGATGGGTCAGTTCTCAGATGAGGGTGCTCGTGCAGAGGGAAGCTTTGGCGGAGCGCTTTCGGCAGATCTTGCCACTGCTTATGGTAAATATGTCAATAAGCTAGGTTTGCTTGATGAAGAAGGTAAGCCACTCAGTTTGGATGCCGCCGAAGACGGTTCGCTCATCTCGGGTAATTATTACGACTACCTGTTGGGTTTGGTAGAAGCTGCAGCAAGTAAGTTCTTCTCGGCCACGGCTTTTCCCTATACCTATACACCGACAGATCAAAATACTCCGCTTTTTCCTGGTGATCCGACCTTGGCAAAGAGTAACTATGCAAGTGTTACAGCAGCAAGTGATGCAGCGAGTGATGCGAATTCTACCGATAAAAATACCAACACTCCAAGCGGTGTAAGAACTGTACAGTCGACGGTCTATGATTCTATCGAGAGTTACGTTGGATCCCTTACTGGTAAGACACGTTGGCTGGTTTATAGCGGTATGGCACAACGGGCGAATGTAACCAATCTCTGGGACTTTGTGGAGGCTTGTCGGCCAGCACAGCATAATGTGGGTGCCTTTGATGCCTGCGACCGTTCTTCGACTATCAATCAGCTCTTTGGTGTAGGTGAAGAAACTTCGCTGCACTTTGACCAGATTATGGCTGAGCAAATTGCTGCCCATCAGGATAGCTATAGCAAGCTCAAAGACTGGGATGCTAATTATGCTTTTGATTGGAAAGAAGATCTCAGCAAAACCGACAGCTTTGAGTTAGATGTTGCAAGTCGCGTCCAGATGATGAGTCCTTTGCACTTCATCGCGGATAATTCCAAGAGTAATGGCAGTGCCAAGGTGGCGCCTTATTGGCGTATCAACGCGGGTCTCTTCTCGAATACGACTTCCTTTGCTGATGAAGTCAACTTGGCGCTGGCGCTTAAGGCTTATAAGGGCATTAAAGATGTAGCTTTTACGCCTGTATGGGGGGCAGGATTTGAGCTGGCTGAACGTGAGGGTAATGCTGAAGACAAGCTTGTTTCTTGGGTAACTCAAATCTATGAAAAAGAGTAAACGTAATAAAATAGCGTAAATTGATGCTTTTTGTAAGAGCAAAACTCAAAAAATATTATTTTTCTGCCTTGGCGTGCTAGTATTGATAACAGTATTGGCAGTTGAGGTGGGGGTTTATACATGTTTGAGGTTGGAGAGTTCATCGTTCATCCTGGTCAAGGTGTCTGCCAGATCAAAGGGATTGTCGATGAGCCAATGAGCTCTTATATGCTGACTCCTGTTGGTCAGCGAAATCCTATGCGTATTAGTTTTCCAATTGCGCGCGAAGATACTTTGCGGCCTATCTTGAGCCATGATGAGGCTGTCGAGATTATCGATGATTATCCTACGATGGCGCCTGAGTCCCATAAAGAGCGCAGTAATGCCCTTGAAGAACAGTACTTTACCGATGAGATTCGCTATGGGGATTGCCGCGATTCCGTGCGTATTGTCAAAACTTTCCGTCAGCGTATTGAGGATCTCAAAGCAGCTGGCAAAAAACCGCCCGTAGCCTATGAGCGCATTCTCAAAAAAGCGCGCAAGCGTTCGCTTACCGAGCTTTCGGTTGCTTTGGACAAGACGCCAGAGGATGTCACCATGCTCTTTGTGGCTTCTGAAGGAGAAAATCCAGAAGACAACTAGCAGCTGAAGACTCTGCGTTACTTCGTAGATGACGCGAGTCAAAAAGAGTTGGTGAGCTACGCTAATGTCTTTGCGCCAGACAGCTTGTTATAAAAAATAGCCGCGACTCTGCTGAGGGCTCGCGGCTATTTGCTTAGCTGAATGTGTGGTTGACAGCGACAGGCCCGCTAGCCTTGAGTTGCAAAAGCAGCACTATAAATAGCGCGTACATCATCCATATTCATTCGTTTGAACGAACCTAAATGATCGCCTTTAGTAGCGCGTAGACCTTCTACCAGCTGATCTACATCTGCAGGAACAAAACCAAACTCATCAAGATAGCGAGGCATGCCAATCGTGCAGAAAAAATCCTGTAGAGCATCAATTGCGGCTAGAGCATCGGTTTCGAGGGAGCCAGTCTGAGCAACACCAAAGACCTCTGCACCTAAACGTGCTATGCGTGTAGGGTTTTGCTTGTAACAATGACGTAGCCAAGCAGGAACAATAACGGCAAGGCCGGCACCATGGGTAACTTCGGTCTTTACAGCGGACAAGACGTGCTCCATGCCATGAGATGACCAATCTTCAGCGCGGCCATTACCGCACAGGCCATTATGAGCCAATGTTGATGCCCACATCAGGCTAGCGCGCGCGTCGTAGTTGTTAGGATCGCGTAGCACCACAAGAGCTGCCGAACGGATGGTACGCAGCAGAGAAAAAGCGATACCATCAGTTACAGGTACGTCACCAGAGGCAGAAAATGCACGCTCAATGATATGAATCATCATATCAGTGACACCTGCAAAAGTTTGATAAGCAGGCAGGCTCAGCGTGAGCTCAGGGTTCATAAAGGCTGCTTTGCAGCGGATAATATCGCTGTTGATTCCTTTTTTGATGTCCAGCTCATCATTAGAAATGACGCAGGAGTTTGAGGCCTCAGAGCCCGCAGCGGGAATGGTTAGTACATTTGCCACAGCTAATGCCTTAACTTTGGGTAAGGGATTGCCATGAGCAAAATACTCCCATACGTCCCAATCATTGGGGGCAGTTATGGCGCAAGCTTTGGCAGTGTCAATCACGGAGCCTCCACCCACGGCGAGCACAAAGTCGACCTGCTCACTACGTGCAAGCTCAACCGCTTGGCGCACGAGATTAACTTCAGGGTTGGGACGCACACCGCCCAGCTCGACATGAGCAATACTTGCTTCGTCAAGTGAGGTTAATACGGTATCTAGCAAACCAGAACGTACAACATGACCTTTGCCATATAGTACAAGAGCTTTTTGGTACCCTTCGTCAGCTGCCCATGCACCCACTTTTTTCTCAGCATTGTGTCCAAAGATAAACTTTGTAGGTGACATCCACTCAAAATCGTTCATATAGACTCCCCTTCACTTGTAATGCATGTTATAAACGTGCAGCTTGTGCCAGTTAAAAGCAAAAAGAGTTTCGCTTCAAAAACAGTATAGGTAGCCATATATGAGCAGAACGTGGGAGCCGCTAAAATAGGATAGCTTGAACGTGATATACACAGAGCGTGCGATATCGCAGCACACTTGAGGAGGATGGGCTATGGCTTCACAGATGGGTGAGCAGATAAACCGTGCGGTGGTGAGCGTTTTGGGTTCAGACCGTCCTGGCATTGTTGCGGCAGTTTCTGCAGTTTTGGCGCAAGCAGATGCCAATATCTTGGATATTTCCCAGACCATTCTTCAGGGCATTTTTACAATGACCATGTTGGTGGATTTAAGTGCAGGGGAGAGTGACTTTGCCGATCTCCAATCTCGCCTAGCCGAGCTCCAAGAGCAGCTCGGTGTGCAGATCATGCTGCAGCGTGAGGATGTCTTTCGTTATATGTATCGGCTGTAGGCGAGGGGACCAGTATGGCCGCAAATGAAGCAGAAAAAAAGAACAACACAGCTATCAATAAAATTCATGACAAGCAGAGCGCTCACAGCATGCCTGCTGATGAGCGTGCTGACCAAGATATGCGTGAAATTACTCGTCGCTTAAAGCGTGTAAAGCGCATTGAGGCAGGTGGTGGTCTTGATACACCTTTGGGTGAGTCGGTACGGCGTCGTCTGACTGAGGCGGGCACCTCAGCGTTTGAGCATATGCGCGACCCGTACCCTATGCCATCTGAAGTGATGGGTACCACAGGTGTTGCCGATCAGCTTTATCATGGCATGGATAAAGTCGATAAGGTGCCTGCAAAGCTTTATCAGCGCTACGATGTCAAACGTGGCTTGCGCAATTCTGATGGTTCAGGCGTTTTGGTGGGCTTGACCACAATTTCTAATGTACATGGATACAACAAAGTTGATGGCTGGGTGGTGCCTGATGAAGGACGTCTGACCCTGCGCGGCTACGATATCGCTGATTTAGTACATGGCGCAACTGATGAAGATCGTTTTGGCTATGAAGAGATTGCATACCTGTTGCTTTCTGGCGCTCTGCCCTCCGCCGATGAGTTAGCTGATTTCAAGGCTCGCATCGGTATGAGACGCCAGCTGCCAGATGGTTTTTTACGTAGCTTTCCACGAGCGACTTACAGCCATTCCATTATGAACGTGCTGCAGCGTGCAACGCTCATGCTGTATGCCTTTGACCCAATACCTGATGATACCTCGCCCGAACACGAGATTGACGTGGCAGTGTCATTGCTTGGTCGCTGGCCGCGTGTGGCGGCGGTTGCCTCCGAGGCATATCGTGCATCCGAGGAAAATCGCCAGCTATTGGTGCCGCCTGCACGTGAAGATTACTCCATGGCTGAAACGGTCCTTGATATTCTTCGTGGCGATGAGGGCTTTAGTGTTGATGAAGCACGTATGCTCGACGTTATGCTTATGCTACACGCCGAACATGGTGGCGGTAACAACTCAACCTTTACTTGCCGTGTATTGTCATCTTCGGCAACAGATGCCTACTCTGCCTATGCTGGCGCACTCGGTTCGCTTAAAGGTCCCAAACATGGCGGTGCAAATGCGCAGGTGTCGCGCATGATTGATGACATTGCCCAAAACGTGAATCATTGGGATGACGAGGACGAGCTGGCAAGCTATCTTACACGCATTCTCAAAGGTGAGGCCTTTGATGGTAGCGGCTTGATTTATGGCTTGGGGCATGCGGTTTATTCCAAGACCGATCCTCGCGCTGAGGTTGTGCGTGCATATGCTGAAAAACTTGCTCACAAAAAGGGTGATGATGGACGACTGGGTCTCATCGAATCCATCGAACGCATTGGGCCTGAACTCATGAAAGAAGTTCGTGGTACAGACAAGGCGATCTGTGCCAACATTGACCTGTATTCGGGCTTCGTCTATTCGATGCTTGGTGTACCTGAAGAGCTCTATACGCCTATTTTTGCGCTTGCGCGCCTGGCTGGATGGGCGTCACATCGCATGGAAGAAATGTATGGTGCTGCTCGTATTATTCGTCCTGCTTATAACTCCTATATGACCAACCAAGTCTATGTGCCCCTTGCTGAGCGCTAACCTTCCAGCAGGTCTTGTAGTTTCGTTGCAGATTTCGCTGTAACCCTAGTTGCAGTTTCTCCGCATCGGGTTCAATAAGCACCCTCGCGCCAATTTTTACCTGGCCTTTTCTCGCGCACTTGGTACGCTTTTGAACCGCCTGTGAGGAATGCTATACAACGGGTTCAAGAAGTGCCTTTCCAACCACGCTTTCCCTGCAGACGGTTCACAATGCACCCTTTTATCCGCATCGGGTTCAATATGCGCCCTTGCGGAAATTTTTATCTGGGGTTTCTCGAGCCGTTTGGTACGGTTTTGAACCGTTTGTATTAAATGGAAGACAACGGGTTCATAAAGCACCCTCAGCAAAAAATTGAGCAGCGCTTTGGGGAAGCAGAGCGACGCTTTTGAACCGTTTGTGGGTGGGGGCGGTATGAACCGTTTGCGGGAGGATGGAGACGGTTTTGAACCGCCTGCAGGTAATAAGGATTGCGTTGTCCGTATGATGGACTGATGTTTGCCGAGAAGAAGCAAACCTCCTGCGCAGAAAGAATGCCGTCTGCATATGAAAGGGTGGCTTACCTTACATATGCAGGCGGCAAAACGGCACGTACGCAGCGTACGCATGTATATGTGCGTTTAGTCGATGTCTTCTTCGCGGCCTAGTTCGCCATCGGCAAGCAGAGCATCATCTTCGGTGTCTTCGTCAATTACAAGTGGTTGGAAGCTTGCGGTATCACCACCGATAAGGGTGGTAGCTGCGGCTTGCGTTGCTTCCTCGCGAGCTTTGCGCAGCTCGTCGCTAAAGACATCGCTTTCTTCTTCCTCAACTTTGACTTCAGGGATAGCAACAACTGGCATAGAAGATGCGGTATTGCCACGCTTGGTGGTGCGCTTGTAAGGCTCGCGGGTAAGCTTGTGTGTGTGCTTTGCCTTGGCAAACAGCGGCACGTATTCGATGATATTGGAAGAGTTTTCCAGACCATACCAACGGGCGGGGGAGCCGCAGAAACGGCGGATAGCGTACTTTACCGTCAAGATGCCAGCGTTGCCACCTGAGATCTCGGATTCAGGTGAAATCTCCTTGCGCAGCATGCAAAAACGAAAGTCACCAATACTGCTGGCATTGCGGTAGATAGAGTAGCGGTGTGGTTGCGGAGCCAACTGACCAGACTCCACGAGCTCAGAGACAATCTGATAAAGGTACTGGTTAACGCGCTGATTAACACGGAAGCCCAGACGTAGCTGTACCTTAAAGACAAAATCGGTGCCAAAATTGTTAACTGAGTACGAAAGCGTGCGGGGCTCGTCAGTAACCTTCACGTTAAGGAAGTAGTACGCGCGGGCGCGCTTGGGCTGCTTGTCCAAAATTGAATAGAGAATGTCTCGATCGAGCTTATCGGGGCTGGAATCGTTAGTAAGGAACACCAGATTGTCTGCTGTAAGAGAATAGCTTTCGTCGTGACTAAGGTCACGGAGCTGGTCGATGTACTTGTTGACTGGCAAATAGACCGTCTGCGTGCGTTCGATAGCGGTGCCGCGGCGCCATACATACATGACAAAGAAAATCGCCGCTGCCATTAGTACCGTGAAGTAGCCGCCATGCAGGAATTTTGTCAGGCTAGAGACAAAGAACATAGCCTCAAGTGCAATAAAGAAAGCAAGAAACACATAGGCAATAAGTGGCTTGTGGCGAATGGTATGGAGGTAGACAAAAAGCAAAACGGTGGTCATAAGCATAGTTGCTGTAATTGCTAGACCGTATGCGGCTTCCATATGACTGGATGTCCTAAAGAGCAAAACAACAAAGATGCAGCCAATCCAGATGATGGTGTTGACCAAAGGAATGTAGAGCTGGCCTTTGGTATTGGAAGGATAGGTGATCTTGAGGTGGGGCATGAGGTTGAGGTGAATAGCCTCACTAACGATGGAGAAAGAGCCAGTAATGAGTGCTTGAGAAGCGATGATAGCAGCCAAGGTTGAAAGAATGACGGCAAATACGCGGAGGTTTTCGGGTACCATCTCGAAGAAGGGATTGAGCTGCTCAATGCCATACAAACCAGTGTTACCTCTGTTTGCCAAAATAAAGGCGCCCTGACCTAGATAGTTGAGAATCAAGCAGAGCTTTACAAAGGGCCAGCTTGCATAGATGTTTGACTTACCAACGTGGCCCATATCGGAATACAGTGCCTCGGCACCAGTGGTGCAGAGGAAGACATTGCCCAGCACCATGAGACCTGCTGCATTGATATCTGAGAAAAGGAAGATGACACCTCGCATAGGATTGAGTGCACGCAACACATCCCAATTTCCTGTAGTAATGATATTCATCAAACCGATGGCTGCCAAAAAGCCAAACCATAGAGTCATGACTGGACCAAAGGCTTTGCCGATGGTAGAGGTACCTGCGCGTTGAATCATAAAAAGTGCGCAGAGAATGGTAATGGTGATACCAATAACAATATGTTGATTATCACCAATGATGTTGTAGACTGCCTCAATGGTGCGCAGACCCTCAATAGCTGTGGTTACGGTGACGGCAGGAGTGAGGATGCCATCTGCCAACAGTGCTGCTCCACCTACCATAGCAGGGAAGAGCAGCCACTTGCTACAGCGCCTCACGAGACTGTAGAGAGCAAAAATACCGCCCTCGTTGTGGTTGTCTGCTTTCATGGCAATAAGGACGTATTTCACCGTTGTAATTAAGGTGATGGTCCAAATCAGTAGAGACAAAGCACCCAAAACCACATCACTACTCATGGTTTTGAGTCCGCCGTTACCCTCCATGATTGCCTTCATGGTGTACATGGGACTCGTGCCGATGTCGCCGTAGACAACGCCTAAGGTTACTAACACCATACCCATAGAAAACGGAATGCCCGCATTTCCACGTGCCGCCTTATGTGTGTGACTTTTTTTGCGAGAAAAGTCTTTGACGGATCCCAAAGGGGTCTTTGAAGGTCCCTCAACAGGCATATTAGCTATGCTCATGACGCTCCAAACAACGTATCTACCTGCGCAGACATCAAGCAACATGCTGTATTTAAACTATGTGTGAAGCGAGTGTTAGCGCACACTGAATCTATAATTTTATCTTTTTGTAGGGGCGGGGCAAGTTGAGACCCGTAGATGCAGAGAAGAAGTGCGGATGGCAGGTCGAGTTTTGCTTGTCTGCTCTATAGTGTTTGTCGACAAGAGATGCGCTTCAGCGCGATTTTAAGGAGGCCAATATGGCAGAAGAAACTGAGGGAAAGCTGGTGGCTACGCCTGCCGCAACCCCCGCAAAAAAGAGTGACTTTTGGGTGGCTCAGGGTTCGGGAACTGTGCCTGTACCTGAGGCTGTATCCCAGCACCTTAGCTGGAAGGGTGAGGGGGAAACTATCGATTACATCGCCACGGCAGGCCACGCCGACGTGCGTGATGATACGGGTCGCCTGACGGCTCAGATGTTTCATCTTGCGTATGTTGCAGTTGATGCTGAGGGTAAATCTGATCCCACGCGTCCGGTGACCTTCCTTTTTAACGGCGGTCCTGGTTGTGCATCTGTGCCTATCAACTTTGGTGGCTTTGGTCCGTTGCGCGTAGAGACCTCAGGTACTGACCACCTATATTCATCTGCTCCTGTGACTGACAATCCTCATACCCTGTTGAAATATTCTGACCTTGTCTTTTTTGACGCACCGGGTACGGGTTTTTCACCAGTTGCTGCAGATGCAGAACCCAAGTCGCTCTTTGGTGTTGATGGGGATGCTGATGCTTTTTGCCGTGCTATTACTGATTGGCTAGAGCGTGAGGGTCGCTGGGCAAGTCCATTGTATTTGTTGGGTGAGTCCTACGGCACTGTCCGCAATGCGGTATTGATGCGTCTTTTGGGCGAGCGTGGCGTCAAGTTGACTGGTGTGACCATGCTGTCTGCAATTTGGGATTGGGTACAGACCCTACCTGGCGAGGATCTGTATTACTTGGGCATGCTGCCAACATTTGCTGCAACAGCACAGTTCTTTGGCCGTGTAGGCAAAGATATTGATGTAGACAGCTGGTTTGACAAGGCAATGAGCTTTTCTGACGAGGTTTATGCCCCCGCTTTGCTTGTTGGCGACCGCCTAGGCAAGGAGCGTGAACGCAAGGTGGCCGAGCAGATGTCCGAGCTCATTGGTCTGTCTGCTGACTACATCGTCTCCTGCCATCTACGTGTATCGCTGGAGGATTTCCGTAGGCACATCTTGGCGGACGAGGGCAAAGTTTGTGGCCGTCTCGATATGCGTTTTGTATCTGATGCGCCAAGCTATCAGCAAACTCCTGATTGGATTGCAGGTGAGGATGCTGCTGACGATGCGGTTAATGCTGTCTGGAACAATGCCTTCCGTACCTTCCTACGTGATAGCTTGGGCTATCGTAGTCCCGCTCGTTATCTTGACAACAACTATGAGCGTGTTGGCATGAAATGGGATTGGGAGCACGAGGCTCCTGGTACGGGTGAAAAAGTCGGTGCTCCCAACGTTGCCATCGATATCGCCTGTGCTTTGCGCCGCGATCCCACTATCAAGATGTGCGTGCTTGGTGGTCGATACGATGCAGCGACAACCTATTGGAATGTTGTCCATGATCTCTCTGCACAGTTCCTCTCTGATGAAATCAAGCAACGCGTAGAATTCCATCGCTATGGCTGTGGTCATATGGCCTATGTGGATGTTCCTACGCTTGAGGCAATGGATGCCGATCTTGCAGCCTTTTACCGTAAGCATTAAAGACGCGTGTTGACCTACGCAATCACGCCGGAGGAAATAATGGAGTTTTTTGCCAGCTGTCCTGCAGGATTTGAAAGCCTTCTCGCTGATGAACTGCGGGCTTTGGGTACACCTCGTGTGCGCCCCCTGCATGGACAGGTTGGCTTTGAAGGCAAACTGGCAGATGCTTATCGTGTCTGCCTATGGTCGCGCCTTGCCTCCCGCGTGGTTGCGATTTTGGCGCGTGTAGGTGCTCGTAATGCTGATGAGCTTTACGAGGGTGTATCACAGATTGCTTGGGAAGAAGAGCTACCACGTACAGCAACCATTTCGGTTGATGCGCATGGCACTAATTCTGAGCTACGTAATACTCGTTTTACTGCCCTGCGTACCAAGGATGCTATTGCCGACCGTATGGCAGAGATGCGTGGCGTGCGATTGGCCACAGATCCCAGTCAAGCAGATTTGACAGTGATGGTTCGTCTTTCGCGTGAGCGAGCAGTAATAGGTATTGAGCTGGCGGGAGAGCCACTTTTCCACCGCGATGGGCGGCGCGAATCCAGTCTGCGTGAATCTTTGCGTCCCGACTATGCGGCAGTACTTTTGGCAGCAGGCGGTTGGTATCGCCTGCGTAGGCACCAAACACCAACTTTGTTGGCACTAGGGGCGGGGGCAGTGACTCTGCTTGCGGAGGCACAAGCAGAGCGCGATGACAGAGCACCCAATTTGTTACGGCATCGTTGGGGCTTTGAGTCATGGCTTAGACATGATGAAGCAGCGTGGTTTGCTTTGCTTGACGAAGCTGATGAACGCGCGGAGGCGGCCGCCGAAGCCAGTACGACAGCAAACTTTATTGACGTTGGTATGAACGGGCTTGATGCTGCGCAGCTTGGAACTGCTGATGTTTTGCTTTGCTGTGATCTAAGTGGAGCTACAGACTTTGCTGAAACATCGCGCGAGCTGACACAGGCACGTTCTGTTGCAGCAGCTTTGTCGTCGGGTTCAGCTCTTGCCGTGCTTGGGCGTGACAAAAGCCTTGGTGTGACTTTGGGTTTAGAGCCCACGCTGGAGGAACGCATCTATCTTGGCGCAGATGAAGGAGTGCTTGTAGCCTACGAGCTAGGAGAAGACACGCGTCAAGGTATGCCGCTTGCGCTCAAGAATGGTTCGACTGTGATGGTGGAACTACCCTCAAGTGAGCAATTTGCCCGCCGCTTGGAAAAAGCTTGGCGACTGCGTCGCCGTTGGGCACGTCGCGAGGATGTAGGCGCCTACCGTGTATATGATGCTGACCTACCGGATTATGCTGTCGCTATTGAGCGTTTTGAACCTTCTGTGCTCATTGATGAAGCCAAATATGGTGGAACGGGAGGGGGCCCTTGGGCGGTATTGTCTGAGTACGCTGCACCCAAGGAAATTGACCCTGCTTTAGCGCGCACTCGACTTTCGGATGCTCTTGCTATTGCAGCGCCTGTTTTAGGTGTGGCTGCAGGAGATATCTTTGTGCGTCAGCGCTTGCGTGCTCGCGGTGGCTCGCAATATGCAAATCGCCAAGTAGTACGTGATAGTGCAGCAAAGAAAGGTAAGCTTGCTCTACCTGCTGGAGCACATCTCGTAGATGAGGGCGGACTGACTTTTGAGCTCAATTTTTCAGGTGGGCTGGACGTGGGGCTTTTCCTAGATACCCGTGATATTCGCGCACGTATTCGCGAGATGGCCAAGGCAACTGCTGGCTCCAAGCGTTTCTTGAATCTTTTTGCCTATACGGGTAGTGCGAGCTGTTATGCTGCGGATGGTGGTGCCAAATATACGACGACGGTTGACCTTTCCCGTCCCTATCTGGAGTGGGCTGAGCGCAATATGGGGCGCAATGGTTTTGGTGGGCCTGAGCATGAATATATACAAGCGGATGTCTTGAGCTGGGTAAATGAGCAACGCCATACACGCAATCGCTGGGATTTGATTTATCTTGATCCTCCTACTTTCTCCAATTCCTCACGCATGAAAAGTTCTTCGTTTGATATTCAGCGAGACCATGTGGAACTCTTGATTGGCGTTTCGCGTTTGCTGACACGGGCGGGTAGCTGTGTGTTTTGTTGCAATTTGCGAGACTTTGTACCAGAGCTTGAAAAACTTGCCAAAGCAGGAGTGGAGCTTAGTGATATTACTGACCAAACAATCCCCGATGATTTTTTGCGCAATAAGCGTATTCATCATTGCTATATCGTGCGGCGCTGTCGGCCGACTGCGGTCTAGGAAGTTTGCTAATACCCAGCTCTGCTTGAGAAAAGATAGAGGATATAAGTCTTTTGTCCGTTTCGGGTGACAGACTTGTTCTTTAGCCTTGGTAAATACCACCTTCTGCCGTCTTGCTCGGCTTTCATGCACTCTGTCGGGGTAAACTAAATTAAGTATGCGAGAAGGCCGCAGACAAGTGTCGCGGCTCGACAGAAAGGCTGACTATGGACAAAGAGATTCAGGACAAGGTACAGCTTTGGGCTGAGAACGTCACAGAAGCTGATCTCAAATCTGAGCTCGAAGACCTGATGGCCCCTGGAAATGAGGAAAAACTCAACGATGCGTTTTATCGCGACCTTGAGTTTGGCACGGCAGGTCTGCGCGGCACGATTGGCGTTGGTACCAATCGCATGAATGTGCATGTTGTAGCTCAAGCTACTCAGGGTGTTGCAGATTATCTGAATGCTCATTATGAAAATCCCTCGCTGGCACTTGCTCGTGACTCTCGTCTTAAGGGTGAGGATTTCCAGAAGGTCGCAGCAGGAGTTTTGGCTGCAAATGGCATCCATGTGTATGTCTATCCTCGTATCGAGCCTGTGCCAACGCTGTCATTTGCCGTGCGCTACCTGCATACTTCTGCTGGTATCGTGCTGACTGCTTCTCACAATCCCGCTCAGTACAACGGTTACAAAGTCTATGACGACAACGGCTGCCAGATTGCCAATGAAGCCGCAGATGAGATTTCCGCTTCTATCGCGCGTACGCCCATGTTTGGTGCAGTCAAGATGATGGACTTTGACGAAGCCTTGGCTCAGGGTTTGGTTGAGTGGACGCCTGAGGAGGTTCTCGACAACTTTATCGAGTCTGTCAAGAAGGTCTCTGTTCCTGGCTTTAAGGCTCCCGAGGGCTTCAAGGTCGTCTATACACCGCTCAATGGCACTGGTATGGAGTGCGTCACGCGCATCCTCAAGGAGATTGGCGTTGAGGACGTGACCGTTGTTCCCGAGCAAGCAGAGCCTGACGGACATTTCCCAACTTGCCAGTACCCCAACCCTGAATTCCGCGAGGCGCTGCAGCTGGGTCTGGATTTGTGCGACAAGGTCAAGCCGAACTTCATGGTGGCTACCGACCCTGATGCCGACCGTATGGGTTGCGCTATTCCTCACGATGGTGGCTATGTGCTGCTTTCTGGCAATGAGATGGGCGTATTGCTGATGGACTGGCTGGCAACCATGGCCAAGGAAAATGGCGAGGATGTGACCCGCAAGGTTGCTGTTTCTACCATTGTTTCTTCTGTCATGCCTGATGCTTTGGCTCGTGATTATGGCTTTGAGATGCGTCGTGTGTTGACTGGCTTTAAGTATATTGGTGGCCAGATTGACCTGCTTAAAGATGCGGGTGAGGAAGACCGCTACCTCATGGGCTTTGAGGAGAGCTATGGTTACCTCGTAGGCACTCACGCTCGTGACAAAGATGCAATCGTTGCCACGATGCTCGCAGTAGAGATGAGTGCTTATTACGCAGCTAAGGGTATGGATCTCTACGAGGCTATGGATGCCTTGTATCAGAAGTACGGCTACTATCTCAATGGTACGGTCAATGCTTCTTTCCCAGGTGCTGCAGGTGCTGCGCGCATGGCAGAGATTATGGCGGGTTTGCGCGAGAAGCCTCTGACCGAGATTGCTGGTTACAAGGTTATTGGCACTACCGACTTTGGTACTGGTGCTCAGATGGCTATTGTGGGTGGCCTTCAGAAGGAGCCCAAGCAAACCCTGCCCAAGGCAAACGTTATCGAGTATCGCTTGGAAGACGACAACAAGGTTATCTTCCGTCCTTCTGGTACCGAGCCCAAGGTCAAGGCGTACCTCTTTGCTAAGGGCGCAACGCGCGCTGAAGCCGAAGAGGTTGAGGCAAAGCTTCGTGCTGCTAGCGAGAAGATCCTCTCGTAGCATGGCGTTCTGCTTGTTATAAGCCTACGCAAAAGCCCACATCCTTGCAGATGTGGGCTTTTTTGCGCGTTCGTTTGGTCTTCCTTGCCTATTGTGGAACGGTCCTAAGAGAAGAAAAGGTCCACCGTTCATCATCCCAATCGAAAAGGAATCCTAATTCCTCATTGGCAAAAAATCGACCTGCCCAGATGGCTTACTGGTTGGAACTGTCAGCGCTATCAGAAGATGTATCTCCGGTGTCGCTTGTACCAGAGTCACTGTTGTCGCTATCGGATCCGTCGCTCGTATCGTTTTGTGCGGCAACGCCTATCGAGTAAAGTGCGCTTGCACTTGAGCTGATGGTACCTGCATCCCAACTGTGGGAAGATACCGCCGATGAGGTGGGATCATAAACGACAATCGAGCCATCGTTGCCATAGCCAATTACAAGTATCCAATGTGCTGATGCCGTAAGGCTATCGTCTTTTACTTGTACCAAAGCAGGGCTTCCATTGCCCAAAATAGAGTGCAGATTGTCTTTGCTAACTTCCATTGAAGTAACGCTTAGGCCCACAGTTGAGATGCCCTTGTCAAAGAAGGACGTTGCCATGCCCGTGTCGCCAGAATCTGCACCTGCATCAGCAATTGCTTTGGCAATCGTGGCGGGAGTTTGGTCGGTTTTACCAGTGAGACCCATATAAGCCATGGCAAGTGAAGTGGGGCCAGAACCTGTGACGCCAAGAGCGCCGTCGCCAAAATCCACATTACCCCAACGAGAATCCCAATCAAAGAGTAAAGGATAGGTACCTTTTTCAACAGTGTCTTCATATGCACCGCTGGTGTGGTCGGCATCGGGGTAGGTGAGGACAAACTTAATAGCATTTGGCTCGTTAACAGCCAAATCAATCATGCGGCTATCCTTATATTTGTCAGCATTTTTAGCAATCTTGTACAAACTGTCAGCGTTATCCAAAGCAGGGGTGAGCTTGCTGGTGATGTCAGGGGACGCACTAGCTGAGACCCTAGTGTCCTGAGAGTTGACTGAACTGGTTGAATTATTTTTCTTGTTTGCTCCAGAAGCACATCCGCGGACACAGCTTGAGATAGCAAATATCAAAATAAGCAGAGCAATAATGCCGCCAGCAAGGATGAGGAGACTACGCTGATCAAGATTGGAAAGCAGACCGCCTTTGCGTCCACTAAAGTTGATGCCGCGCTGGCGCAATGAATAGCCAGTGTCATGACCGTTGATGGTACGATAATTGCGATTGGAGCGATAGGGACGTTGACCGCCGCGTCTATCATGAGAAGGACCCTGCCCAGAACGGTATCCACGACGAGCACCTTGTCCTGCTCCACTATTGCTAGAAGTAGAACGTAGGCGAGCAGGACGATCGGAATAGCCGCCAGAACGCGGACGCGAACCGCCACGGTTTGAATCTGCATAATTGGACATGGGAATCCTCTCAGCTATAACTTTGCTGCTCTATGAGGCTGAGCAGCTTAGTGCCTTGTATTCCATATCTATAGTATGCCAAGCCCGCAAATCTAGCTGAGAAAAAATATGCGAATGGTAACGCATGTTTTTCATGAAAACTAACATATTGAGCTATCAGTAATCCTTTTGAGAATTCTTTCGAAGATTTATAAGTGCTTGATGTATAGCTAAACTATGTGCAGGAGACGTGTAAAACTCCGTTTGTCCCCTTGGTTCTTACCGCTTGCCGCTCGTTCAAACATAAAGTTCAATTATTCGATTATTAAGTAGGTATGATGCATAGTGGCTATATCTCATGCAGCTCAAATGAGAAGGTATTATGACCTTTGAATTTTGAGGTTTATGCATACATATCGGATTTGTGGGGTTGATTATGGTGAAAAGACGCAACAGTAGGCAAGATGCTATTCGTGATATTGTCCGCGGCAAGTCCATCCGTACTCAGCGTGAGTTAGTTGATGAACTGCAGGATATCGGATATAAATGCACTCAGGCTACTGTTTCGCGCGATATTGCCGATATGGGTTTGCGTAAGCTCTCTGAAGGTATCTATGTGCTCGCCGAAGACCTGCATCTTCAGCGCATGGTTTCTGAATTTGTGTTAAATGTTGATCGTGCTCACAATCTTGTGATTATTAAAAGTCAGCCGGGTACTGCTCCAGGTGTCGCTGCTGCTGTTGATGCGGCAGCTTTGCACGATGTTTGCGGATCCGTTGCTGGTAACGATACGGTACTTGTAGTTTCGGCTGATGACGAGGCAGCAATCGAGTTGCTCAATCTCATAGAAAAGCTGCGCAGTACGCACAAGTAGCTTTACATGTAAGCATGGCAACAAAAAAGCACGCTCGATGTTGAGTCGAGCGTGCTTTGTATCAGTATAAGGGTCACACAAGTAACTGTTACTCACCCGCAGGCGCATCTTGTTGCTGCTCATCACCACTATTGTCGGTGTTGTCAGGAGTTGTAGCTCCGCCGCCATTATTAGGATCGGTCTGATTTTCGTTGTTCTGAGTATTGTTCTCGGTATTTTCAGTGTTCTGCTCAGTTGTGGTCTCTTCGGTCTTTTCCTCGACTTCGTATTCCATGGTATAGGTGCGAGCAAAGTCCCAAGCGCTATTGTCCTTGTAGGTGGGCTTTTTGTCTGTGGTGGGGAACTCCTCACGTGCTGTATCTTTGAGAATGGCATTGGTAAAGCCTACAAAGATGGGGCAGGCGGTGTTATAAGGATGCAGGTAGCTGCCATGTACCAAGACAGGAGTGTTATCTTCGTTGCCCACCCATACCGCAACTGAAACCTGAGGTGTATATCCGCAGAACCATAGGTCACGGAAGTCCTCGGTTGTACCAGTCTTACCAGCGATGGGCTGGTTGTAGTTGGTGGTGTAGGAGACAACATTTGCCGTACCGCTGCTACTCGTGACAACAGTTTGCAGAGCTTCAGTTGCAGCCTGAGCAATCTCTGCAGGTACAGTGCGCTTACCATCATCTTTATGCTCGTAGACGATATTACCGTTGCGGTCTTCGATACGTGTAATAGCAACGGCATCATGGTGGATACCGCCAGTGGCAAGTGTGGCATAGCCTTCTGCCATTTGAATGGGAGGTACACCCTCGGTACCCAAGGTAATAGCAGGATAAGCAGGTAGGTCAACATCAATGCCCATATCATGAGCAGTAGTTACAATCTTGTCGGCGCCAATACCCATGGCAACCCGTGCAAAGCCTGTGTTAGAAGACACCGCAAGTGCCTGTTGCAGAGTCAGAATACCAAGATTCTCGTTGGCGTAGTTTTGTACCTTCCAAGTGCTGGTAATCTGCTGCGGAGAGCTACAATCCAAGTAAATATTAGGGTTCACACCCGCTTCAAGCGCTGCTACCAGCGTAAACGCCTTAAAGCTCGAACCAGGCTGACGCCTTGCTTGGGTAGCCATGTTGTACTGGCTCTTCTTGTAACTTCTGCCACCGACCATGGCTTTGACATAACCAGTGCCAGGGTCAATAGCGCACAGTGCTGCTTGTAGTTGGTCGTCATCAATGGTCTTGAGTTGGTCGGATACGGCTTCCTCGGCAGCTTTTTGCCAATTAAGGTCGAGTGTGGTGTAGACCTTCAGGCCGCCTTTGAGAATAAGATCCTGATCAAAGTCCTTAAGCAGTAGTTCGCGGACATAGTCGGTAAAGTAGGGACTAGAGCTGTCAGATTCTTTGAAGCTGCCTAGGTTGAGCTTGATATCCGCGCTCTTAACCTTGTCATAGTCTTCCTTGCTGATATCACCAATTGCAAGCATACGGTCAAGTACATGGTTGCGGCGCTTCTTGCAGGCCTCCATGTTGACTGTGGGATCAAAATAGCCAGGAGAGTTGGGGATACCAGCCAAAGTTGTAGCTTCATTGAGATCAAGGTCTTTGGCGCTCTTATTAAAATAAGTTTTGCTTGCAGCTTCGATGCCATAAGCACCATGACCATAGTAGATGGTGTTGAGATACATCATCAGAATCTGGTCTTTGGTGTAGGTCTTTTCCATCTGAATGGCAATATAAGCCTCGCGAACCTTACGCTTGAGGCTCTGCTCGAATTGTTCATCAGACAAGACAGTATTGCGGACAAGCTGCTGAGTGATGGTAGATGCACCCTCAGAGCGACCAGCAAGCTGCGAAACAATAGCTCGAGCAATACCCTGCGGGTCAACACCATTGTGCTTGTAGAAGCGCTCGTCTTCAACGTCGACGGTGGCCTTGAATACGGCATCTGCTACGTCAGCCTGCTTTACAGAGTGACGATTTTGCAGATAGTACTCAGCCATGACCGTGCCATCAGAGGCAAGCACCTGTGTAGGCTCTGCCACGAGATAGGCATCGGCTGACTGATAGTCAGGTAGGTTCTGGAGCCAGCTTGAAACCAGTGCTCCAAGAGAAATACCCACAGCGGCGGCGAATAAGGCCAAAAAGCCAAAAACGCCAACAATTCCAAAGCCGACGATATGTGTGCGCGAATGCAGACGGGCCCTGCGCGTACGAATGCCCATGCAGTCCTCCTCAGGCGAGCGACATTTGCATCAACATTATAAGGGTTCGACCGCGCCTGTCCTGCTAGAGTAGGAGAGTCCATCCTTCAACTAATTTATTGTGGGGCGATGGTAGTTAATAAAATCTCAGGAGGTCTGTTGTGTTATCGGTAGAAGAGCAGCTCAAGGTAATTACTTCGGGAACTATGCAGATTGTTCCTTTGGATGAGCTCAAAAAGAAACTCGAACGTGGAGTTCCTCTGAATATAAAGCTAGGCGTTGATCCTACCTCGCCTGACCTGCACTTAGGTCATGCGGTGCCTTTGCGCAAGATGCGTCAGTTTCAAGATCTTGGTCACAAGGTAACACTCATTATTGGCAATGGCACGGCGCTCATTGGCGACCCCTCGGGTCGTGATTCTACCCGTCCTCCTTTAACAGAAGAGCAGGTCGAAGCCAACGCTGCCACCTATGTCGAGCAAGCTCTCAAGATTTTGGATCCCGAGCGTACGCAAATTGTTCACAATGGCGAATGGCTTAAACCTTTGGATTTGGGCTCAATGCTTGGTCTGATGAGCAAGTTCAATGTTGCACGCATCCTTGAGCGTGAAGACTTTCACAATCGTTACACAAATGGTATGCCAATTGCATTGCATGAGTTTATCTATCCCGTGTTGCAAGCCTATGACTCGGTGATTATCAAGGCTGACCTCGAGATGGGCGGTAACGACCAGATTTTTAATCTTCTCGCTGGTCGCGATTTGATGGAAAAATCTGGCATGGAACCACAGGTAGCTCTTACGATGCCGCTGCTTGTGGGCCTTGACGGTGTCAAGAAGATGTCTAAGAGCTACAAGAATTATGTTGGTCTGACTGACCCTGCTGACGAAATGTTTGGCAAGCTCATGAGTATTAATGACACAGTAGTGCCTATGTATTACCGTCTCTGCTCAACACTGCCTGTCGATGAAGTCGATGCAATTGATGCTGCTTATGCAGATGGTACGGCCGACCCTTACCAGCTTAAGCGTGCACTTGCTCGCAATATTTGTGATCTCTATCACGGTGAAGGTGCGGGTATTGTAGCACAAGCTGCTTTTGATGCTCGGTTCAAGAAGGGTGAGCTGCCTGAGAATATTGCTGAAGTCAGCGTGGATTTGACTCCCAACGACCAAGGCAAGATTTATCTTGCTCGTGTACTTGCCGAAGCGGGACTTTGCGCCTCGGCAGGTGACGGACGTCGCCAGATTGACGGTGGCGGCGTCAAAATTGATCAGGTTGCTGTTGCTGCAAAGAATTACAACATTGACCCCGAACAGCTGCATGTTGGCTGTGTAGTGCAAGTTGGCAAGCGCAAGTTTGCTCGTCTTGCCTAAATGCAGGAGCGAAAGATGACCAATCAAGCTGGCGCTCGGCAGGTACCTGAGCTGCTGGCGCCCGCTGGTGGACCTGAGGCTTTTTATGCGGCGCTGGCTGCAGGAGCCGATGCAATTTACTGTGGTCTTGGTAGCGATTTTAATGCGCGTCGAGGTGCACATAACTTCTCTGATGAGGAGTTTCGTGAAGCCTGCCGCGTTGCTCATATTGCGGGTGCACGGGTCTACGTAACACAAAATGTTGTTATCAAGGAAGACGAGCTAGAGCGGGCTGTACGCTGGGCCGCCCATGCTTGGGCACTTGGTGCAGACGCACTCATCGTGCAAGACTGGGGTCTGATGTCGGAACTCCGTCGCCGTCGTCCTGACATCGAAATTCATGTATCTACTCAGGCAAATGTGCATGACGGGCGTGCTGTGGCATGGGTGCGTGATGTTCTTGGGGTAGAGCGGGTGACGCTTTCACGCGAGTTGTCCTTGGCTGAGATTTCACGCATTGCACAGGAGGGCGTAGAGCTTGAAAACTTTGGGCATGGCGCGCTTTGCTTTTGCTATTCGGGTATTTGCAAGTTGAGTTCGTCGGTGGGTAACCGTTCGGCAAACCGCGGTCTTTGCGCGCAACCTTGCCGTCTGCTTTACGATCTGGTGGATAGTAAGGGTCGTGTGATAGCAGCGGACGGACGCACTCGACCGCTTTGTCCCAAAGATTACTGCACCATAAGTGATTTAGCTGAGCTTTCACAAGCAGGACTTGGCTCCCTCAAGGTAGAAGGTCGTATGAAAGCGGCTGACTATGTGTGGTCGGTAGTCTCTGCTTATCGCGGGGCTTTAGATGATGTTGCTGCAGGGCGCAAGTCTAGTCAGGACAATATCAATCGTCGTCGAGACTTGCTTTTGCGTTCCTTCAATCGTAACTTTACTGATGCCTATCTCAAAGGTCGCTCAGGCGATGAGATGATGAGCTATGACCGCTCGAATAACCGTGGCGAGCTGGCAGGAGAGGTGCTTTCAAGTCGCGACCTTGGGAGTTTTAGGCGGGTGCAGGGCGGTTCGGCAGGTGGTCGTGAGCGTACGCGCATGCACCACGAGGCTGAAGTCACACTGCGCGTTGACGTGCCAGTGGGCAAAGGTGATTTGCTTGAGTTGAGGCCGCTTGAAGATCCCTCGCAGTTTTTGACTACCTTGGCATCAAAAGATGTACGTCCTGGCGAGATCCTCACATGTCGTACGGTACGCACACTACCTGCGGGAAGTGTGGTGCGTGTTATTCGCTCGCAGGCAGCGCTGGATGCTTCGGCTTTGGCGGCACGTCCCAGTGCTGCTCCCAAACGCGCGATAACAATGAGGGTTATTGCACATATGGGTATGCCACTTGCTGTTGAAATGAGCTGCGTCGATGGCTCTGCTTCCGTGCGCGCAGAAGGCGATCTGGTTGAGGCGGCACGCACCAAGGCTGTGACAACTGAGGACCTTGCGGAGCATGCGGGTAGGTTGGGAAACTCTGCCTTTGAAGCGCGAGCCATAGATGTTGAGCTTGATGAAGGGGTGGGTCTAGGTTTTTCTTCCCTACATAAGCTGAGATCAAGGGCTTGTAGATTGCTTGAAAAAGAATTGCTTGCAAGCTATGAAGGGCGCTCCGAGAATGTAGGTGTAGGACTGCGCGGTCCTCGCGAAAAAGCTGCGTTACTTACTGATATGAAATCAGTGCAGATTGCAGAAATCTGCGCGTTGGTGGTAACGCCTGAGGCGGCACATGCGGCACTCACTGCTGGTGCTCATCGCGTGTATGTTCGTGATGATCAGCTGTCCGATCCAACGCTTTCAACTTGGCCTGCCGAGGTAATTCCTTGGCTTGATGAGGTTTGCCGACAAGCAGATCATAAACGTATTGATAACTATATCGTGCCAGGTAGCGAGCTTGCGGTAGGTAATGTATCCGAGTTGGCGGCAGCTGTTGATAGAGGTGCGTATCCTGAGATTAGGGCATGTATTCCTGTGCATAATGCAAGCTGTCTCTCTTGGCTTGAAGCCCAAGGTGCGCGGGGTTTTTGGCTGTCTTCGGAGCTAACGCTTGAGGAGATACGTCAGATTGCTTCCCAAGCAAAGACTCCCATAGGCATGACTGTATCGGGACGCATCCGCGCGATGACTAGTGAGCATTGTATTTTGCAGACTGCAGGACATTGTATAGAGGATTGTGCTCACTGTGGATTACGCAAGCAACGTTTGTCTTTGCGTAGTCGAGATGGCTCTTTGTTGCCTGTGCGTACGGATTTGCAGGGTCGCTCAAGATTGTATGCAGCTCGTCCTTTGGATTTGACGCCAGAGATAGGGGAGTTGCTTTCTGCGGGAGTAAGCCGCTTGATGGTGGATTGTAGTTTGTTAAGTGAGCAAGAAGTGGGCAGCGAACTCAAGCGTATCCAAGCGGCGCTCTTGGCAGTACAGGCGGGTAAACGTCCTGCTCCGCGCCTTGCAGGAAGTGATACAGGACATCTATTTAGCCCGATTGATTAGGCAACAGATGGATGTTTCGTTTTCCGTGGGTGTCTTTTGGCGCCTGAGGCATCTCAGGGTGTACACATTTGGCATTCATGTAAAGAAAGATACAAGTGAATGCGCAAAGTTGTATCGGGTAACATAGCCTAATGTCTAGCTGATAAATAGGGATTATGGCGAGCGTGTGTCAATGTGCTCGCGAAGGAAGGGGTAGAGATGGCAGTAAATAGGGACCTTCTTGAGAGGACAATTGACGTTATCCGTCAGAGCCTACAGGCTGATGGTGGTGATGTAGCGCTTATCGATTGTACTGATGATGGTGTGGTAACGCTTGAGATGCAGGGTGCTTGCGCTGGTTGCCCTCTGTCTTCGTATGACATGAGTGAGGGCATTGAGCGCATTTTGATGGAGCATGTTCCAGGCGTAACCAAGGTTATGCCTGCAATGCCGTTCTAAGGTAGCGCAGGTATGTGGCTTAACGAGCTGTATCATCAGCTTAATCCCATAGCTTTTGCACTGGGACCAGTGGTAGTACGCTGGTATGGCTTGGCTTATCTTGCTGGCTTTGTACTGGGTGCTGTTTGGATTTGGAGGACGCAAAAACGCTGGGGGTTGGATTTAACCCTCGACGAGTTGACATCAGTCATGATTGGTCTTGCTTTTGGTGTCATTATTGGAGCTCGTCTTGCCTATGTGCTATTTTATGGAGCTGGCTACTATCTAGAGCATCCGCTTGAGATCTTGGCACTCAACCAGGGAGGCATGAGCTTTCATGGTGGCCTTATAGGGGCAATCATAGGGGGCGGGATTGTAGTACGTAGACTGCATTTGTCGCTTGTAACCCTTTGTGACTTAGGAGTAAGTGCTGCACCGATTGGGCTTTTCTTTGGGCGTTGTGCCAACTTTATCAATGGCGAGCTCTGGGGCAAACCAACTGATCTGCCTTGGGGTGTCATGTTTTCTGATGCAGGCGGTGGTATGGTCTATCGCCATCCCTCGCAGCTCTATGAAGCTCTGCTTGAAGGCGTCGTGATTTTCTTGGTACTTTTTGTGCTGTCACGACGTAAGCCCACCCTTCCACAAGGGACTTTTTCGGGTGTATTTTTGCTGCTCTATGGGGTATTTCGTGCGTTGATTGAGTTTGTGCGTGTACCAGATGCCCAGCTGGGCTATCTCTTTGGCAATTTTTTGACAATGGGCCAAATTCTGTCGTTGCCATTGATTATTGCTGGTATAGCAGTACTCATCATTGCTGCTCACTTCAAAAGCCCCCAGCGAATTCACCTCATGCGCATTTCCTAGATGGTTCATTCTTCGGCGCACACTCACACAGATGGTTCATCCTTCGGTCTACCGAAAAAAATGACCAGCTGTTTTGTGTACTCCAA
>NZ_DBHHGF010000012.1:0-40004 GCF_057238325.1 Olegusella sp.
TATACTTTATTATTTTTTTGACTGAACTCACGCATAATCATATTCTTAAGTAAAACTAAAAACAAATATAAAGCTTATAATTTGCGTCTTAATATTCTTAATCTTTTTCTTTATATGATGATTAAAGTGCTTTAACTTTTTATATATCTTAAATGGGGACATATTTATTGCATATTTGCTATAAATTATTCTTTTATGTACGATGCGGCGAGAGTTTTCTACCATACTTCGAGTGTACAAATACCTAACTGCTTATATAAAAAAGGCATCAGACCAAAAAGCCTGATGCCTAAAGCCATACATGTACAAGCAGAGCTTAGAGGTCAAGCTTCATAAGGCGAGACATTGCAACGATGTAAATCTCCAAAGCCTTCTTGAACTGCTCCTCAGAGAAACCTTCATCGGCAGAGTGCTCAGCGCCAATCCAGTCGGGCATCGGGAAGGCGGGGTCATTGGGACCAAAGGCGCAGGCACACTTGAAGTGACGCGCATAGGTACCTCCACCGATAACATAAGCCTTGGAATCGCGACCAGTGTACTCGTTGTACGTGTCCACGCAGGTCTGAATTGCGGGATTATCGGGCTTGATATAGAAGGTTGGCATATCAAGATCCACAGTGAGATTAGCGTCGTAATCAGCAAGAACCTTCTCAATGGCAGCGCTAATTTCATCTGAGCTAATAGAGGTCGGATAACGAGAGTCGATGGTCTGTTCAAACATACCGTCCTTGGTGCGGATGGTACCACCAATGCAAGTCAGAGGACCAAACATCTCATCACGGGAAGCAAAGCCCATAGAAGAGCCATCAGTAGTGCAAAGTACCTTATGATCAAGCTCAAGGAAGCGACGCTCTGCCTCGCTACCAATACCATTCTCCAAGAGATAATCAACAAGAACGAGAATTGCGTTTACAGAACCCTCGGGTGTGGAGGCATGAGCACCGATACCAGTAGCTACGATACGAACTGTACCGTCACCCAAGTCCTCAACCTCAATACGGTCGGCAGCGGTAAGCTTGGAAGCATCGGCGCGTACGATTGCAATCGCCTGACCAGGAACAGCGTTGCCAGCAGTGCCACCCTCAAAGCTTACAATCTGGTCGGCAATTGCCTTGTTGGGACGAATGGTGGCAGAATAACCACCCTTTTCGCCACAAATTACAGGGAAGTCTGCATCGGGAGTAAAGAGGAACGCGGGCTGCTCGAAGTTCTCGATATACCACTCCACGTCACGCATATCGGTCTCTTCATTGTTGCCGATGATGCAACGGATGGTATAAGGCAGAGGCTCTCCAGTCTTGTCAGCCTGCTCTTTGAAGAACTTGGCTGCATACATACCCATAACCAGAGGACCCTTGTCATCAAGAACACCGCGACCAATCATATAGCCATCCTTACGGGTGACTTCAAAGGGCGGGAAGGTCCAACCAGTGCCTTCGGGCACGATATCGGTATGACCAATAAGAGCGAGCTGCTTTTTGGAAGCGCCAGGAATATCTGCATAAGCAATATGGCCGTCACAATTGTGAGTATCAAAACCCATACGTTCTGCAATATCGCATGCAGCGCACAAAGCCTCGTAGGGCTTGGGGCCATACGGCATGCCCTCGGTAGCATGCTCCATATCCTCAACGGAACGAATACTGACAAGGGTAGCAACATCAGCAACAATGTTCTCCCACTCGCGCTCAATATAAGCGCGCGCGTCCTGCTTGACCTGTTCGTCTGCCATGACAGTCCTTTCTGCCGAAGCTAATTTGATTGCATAACCATTGCTAGTTTAGCGTTTAATATCACCAGATAGAAACAAAGCGGCAAAGCGCTTAGTGGCTCGGTAGACGGCTAAAGTTTGCTGGTAGAGTCTTTGGGCATACACAATTTATGCAGAGAGTCATGCACAAAAGACACATGAGGCTAACTTGCATGAAATAGTAGTATGTGTCTGCACTTGAACTGCAGCATAAGCCATAGACTCCTTTAGAATGCCAAAGACAACAACATATCCCGCGCAGGACGGTAAATAGATGGCAGTAGATAAACGACTTTGGCCAGCAGAATTTGCAGGTGCAATTTTTGATTTTGATGGAACAATTGCTGAAACGCACTCCATCTGGCATGAGGTTGATCAGATATTTTTAGGTTCACGCGGTATTGAGGTTGATCTTGAGTACCAGAGAATGCTCTCAATGATGGGTTTCCAGGCGGGCGCACGCTATACCATCGAGCGTTTTGGTCTGCGCGAAACTGTCGATGAAATTTGTGATGAATGGAACCGGTTGGGTAAGGCACTCTATCACAGTCGTGTGCATTTGCGGCCAGGCGCCCAAGCCTATATCGAAGCCCTAAGAAAGCAGGGCATCCCCTGTGCATTGGCAACAGTAAACGATGCTGAGGTATTAGAATCATGTCGCCATATTGATGTGCGCAGCCTTTTTGACCAGCGAGTTTACGGGAAGGAAGTGGCACATCCCAAGGATCATCCCGACATTTACCTCGAAGCGGCTCGCCGGCTTGGTGTTGCCCCCGCTAACTGTATTGTGTTCGAAGATCTTGCTGCAGGCATTCGTTCTGCTCATAGTATTGGGATGTTGACCTGCGCTGTTGCCAGTAATGACCCCATGCAAGACGAGCAGGTCGTAACACAACTCGCAGATATTTTTTTGCCCGACTGGCAGGATATTAATCTGGCATAAAATGTCGCCCCAAGCCTCGCTTGAAGCGACAGATAAAGCGAATCTGCTTCCATAAAATGCAGCTGCTTTCATAAAATACAATTGCTTCCACAGAACACAATAGCTTCCACAGATGGTTCATTCCTCGAGTTCGGAGAAAAATTTATCTGCGGTTTGGTGGTTGTTGAACTCGAAGTTTGAACCATCTGTGACATAAGCAAACTTTTAGAGTTCGAGCTCCATCAGACGAGCAATGCTCACGATGTAAATTTTGAGCGCGCGCTTAAGGCTGGCCTCAGGAATTGCCTCATCGGGACCATGCTCAGGGCCTGCCCATTCGGGTACAGGATCGGCTGGATCCCAAGGACCAAAGGCAGCTCCACGGGCAAAGTGGCGCGCATAGGTACCACCGCCAATGGTAAAGGCCTTGCCTTCACGTCCGCTATACTCTTCATAGGTATCCAACAAGCAACGAATTTCGGGCAGCTCAGGGTCAACATAAAAAGGCGTAACATTGCGACCCTCAGCGTAACTGCAGCCATATTTAGCTCCAAAGGTGCTAAGCGTTTCGGTAATGCTTTCGCCCGTTGTGCTAGTTGGGAAGCGTGAATCAACCGTTTGTACAAAGCAGCCATTCTCCGTGCGCACTGTGCCGCCAATGAGCGTCAGTGGCCCGAACTTATCATCTTCACTGGCAACGCCCACCGAAGAGCCATCGGTCGTCGCAAGCAGTATGTGCTCCATCTCGAGGAAGACACGCTCCTCATCAGAGCATAGGTTTTGCTCTAACAAGTAATCAACAAGCAAAGCAATTGCATTGATGGTACCGGCAGGCATAGAAGCATGACCGCCCTTGCCATGAGCAGTAATGAGTGCCTGACTATCCCCCGCCGCCTCAATATCGATGTTATCGGCTTCAGGCAACTCACTTGCTACACACCTGACTACAGCAGTCGCGCGACCAGGAATTGCATTACCAACCGTACCACCATCAAGCTCAACGATGATGCCACCTGCGATCTTGCCCGAGCAAAAAGTTCCTGAATACAGGCCCTTCTCACCACAAATCAGCGGAAATTCTGCATCAGGCGAAAACGCAAATTCGGGCATGGGGTAGCGCTCAAGATACCAGTCAAGGTCTTTCATACTGGTCTCTTCATTGTTGCCCACGATGCAACGCAGAGTATACGGGAGCTTCTTGCCTGTACGTTGAACCTCACGCGCAAAATAGTGAGCAGCATAAAGCGATAACACGCAGGGACCCTTGTCGTCCAAAACACCACGACCAACTAGGCAACCCTCCTTACGAGAAACATCAAAAGGAGGAAAGGTCCAACCCAAGCCCTCGGGCACAACATCAGTATGGGCAATAGTGGCGATTTGCTTGTCCGATTCACCAATAAGGTCTGCGTAGCCCAAATAACCTTCGCACTCGTGTGCGTCCAAGCCCAAGCGATCGGCAATTCCGAGGCCTACTACCAGTGCCTCATGGGAAGCAGGACCCCAAGGTATGCCAGGCTTTGCAGCAGCGCGATCCTCGACAGAACGGATACGCACGAGCCTGCGGATATCAGCAACAACGTCTTCCCAAACTTCATCTACAAAAGCATCAACGTTCTGCTTGAATTGTTCATCAATCATCTAGGCCTCCCGACCTCCATACTCACATTTTTGCGCGGAGCAAAACGAAGCAAAAGGAGTCGACAACCCAGACCTATCGCAGCGGATACTCGCGCGTCAATCTAGTTTAGTTTAAACACCTATTTGGCTTAGATGCTTGCCATCTCAGAGGAGACGGAAGAATACCAGAAAGAGTAATTGGGCGGACAATACTTCTTTGCTGCGCTTAGTGAGATGGTATAGCCATAGCCACTCGCGAGGCCGGCAACATGAGCATTGATAGCTTCTTCCCAGCTACCCCAGCTGGAACTACCCCAGCCCCAGGCATTATGTGGCTTAAAGCAAGCAGCACCTTTGCTGGATTCGATGCATGAAATTGCCGGCGACCAGCGAGGGTCAACACCATAGCGCAGGGCAGCTGCGGCGAAGGTTCTACCCTGACCGGCAAGCGGCGAACCTGCAAGGTAGGCATCAATGCGTGCGGCCCAGGAGTCAACAGAGTCAGACGAAGAAGAACCGCTGCTTTCTTTGTTGCCATCCCCAGTTTCGACCGCAGACTTGTTGTGCTCAACTTTTGCAGGAGCTGACTCTTCTTTTTTGGTGTTGGAGCTAACCTTAGCTTCGTTGCCACTAGCGGTCTTAAAGGTTTTATTTTCGGACTCAGCCTTTTTTGCCTCGGCAAGAGCTGCCTCGCGGGCTGCCGCCTCTTCCTTTGCCTGCTCGGCCGCGCGAGCCTCTGCCTCAGCACGAGCTTCCTCGGCTGCATTCAAGGCATCTGCTGCTTTTTGACGGGCTTTCTCGGCCTCTGCTTTTTCAGCTTTGAGACTTGTCTGAGCCACTTCAAGCTCATTTTGCATCTCTACCAAAGAACTAATTTCATCGGTATTTTTGTCCGAAATGATATTGAGATATTGAAGAGTCGACAACAGACTCGAAAAATCATCAGAAGAAAGTACTAAATCAATCAAGCCGCCGCGGGACTGCTGGAACTTGTAAAGAACGCGCATAGAGCTTGCAGACTTTTCACGCTGCTCAGGGAGTTTGGCGGTGATCGTGTCAATGCGACCTTGGACCTCGCTCATGCGCTCCTTGACGTCTTCAACTTTCTTGACCGCGGCGTCATAGTCATCGTTTGCCTTCTCGATACGCTTGGCAATAGAGGCGATGTCATCTTTGCCAGCAGCGTGTGCGACACTGGGAAGAACAGCCGGCATTGAGAATGCAAACAAAGTACCCGCAAGTGCAAGTGCGAGAATCTTGTTTGCTTGTCGACCAGTTGCTGCCTGCCTTTGCTGCACGCTAAAGTCCCTTCTTCTGCGCACCTTTTGGCCGCATAAGCGGAGGTACGTCTTGTCTCTCAAGTAGTGCTTTGCCGCCCAAGACCAAGACGACGACGTGTCTTGCAAATAAAAAACCCTTCTTTTGGTGGGCCGCAACAGCTGTTAAGCAAGCTACAGATCCCACGTAACTTTCGAGATTTTACCCGAGAGAAGCCCATACGCCAAACGCCAACCAATAACTGCAGGAATTTGGCACAAGTCAGCTTTGGGGGTTAGGGGAAGCCACGTCCTGTCATGTCCTGCTTCCCCACAACGGGTTCAAAAGCGTCTCCTCAACTTGCAGACGGTTCAAAACCGTCTTTTCAACTTGCAGACGGTTCAAAACCGTACCCCCAACCCCAGATAAAAATTTTCGCAAGGGCGCTTATTGAACCCGATGCAAAAGGGTGCTTTTTGAACCCGTTGTAGTCACTTTTCCGCAGGCGGTTCAAAACCGTACCAAACCGCCGAAGAATGCCCAGGTAAAAATTGGCGCGAGGGCGCATATTGAACCCGATGCGGATAAAAGGGTGCTTTTTGAACCGCCTGCAGGCGAAAGGGCACATTGTGAACCGTCTGAGAAAGACATACGAAACCGCCTATGAAAGGCCCGAAATCGCCTCTGCAAACATCTCCTACACAAAAAAAGAGGGACCCTTTCGGACCCCTCTCAAGCTTTTGCTTCAGCTGCTAAACGCAGCGGGAAACTATGCCTTGGTGACGTTGGAAGCCTGGAGCTTACCATTCTGACCAGTGGTGATATCAAACTCGACAGCCTGACCCTCATCGAGAGTCTTGAAACCGTCCATCTTGATCTCGCTGTAATGGACGAACAGGTCGTCGCCATCCTCGCGAGAGATGAAGCCGTAGCCCTTGTCGGGGTTGAACCACTTAACAGTACCCTGTGCCATGACGTGCCTTTCCTTCGTGCGCCTTTACGGCGCTATAAACGCTGCGCTTTTCGCGCGATACCATGTCGAGCAGATGTCCTGCGCGACACAAGGGTTATAGTACCTCAAAACAAGTATTTTTATGCCAACAATCCGCTGACGGCACATATAGACTGCTAAATGCACACTATAACGTTCGCAGCTTTGGACAAAAGGAGGCAACATGTCCTGCACGACTTTGCTTGTAGGAAAAGCAGCGAGCTACGACGGCTCGACGCTCGTCGGACGCAATGAGGATTCTTGCAACGGCGAGTGGAATCCCAAAAAATTTGTCATTTTCAACCCCGAAGACCAACCTCGTCATTACCGCTCGGTCATCAGCCATGTGGAAGTAGAACTACCCGACAATCCCCTGCGTTACAGCTCAACCCCCGAAGCCATCGAGGGCGGTGGCATTTGGGCTGCCGCTGGTATTAACGATGCTAATGTCGCAATGAACGCTACAGAGACGATCACCACCAACGAGCTTGTACTTGCGGCTGACCCACTAGTGGAGCTCATCCCTGCCGTAGGCACCGAAGGTGAGGTTGATTACATTCCCGAGCTTGCAGGCGGTCTTGGTGAAGAAGATTTTGTTACCTGTGTGCTGCCTTATATCCGCAGTGCTCGAGAAGGTGTTGTCCGCCTTGGTGCTCTGCTTAGCGAATATGGCACCTACGAAATGAACGGCATTGCATTTTCAGACGCTAACGAGATTTGGTGGCTCGAAACTATCGGTGGTCACCATTGGATTGCTGTCCGTGTTCCCGACGATTGTGTCGTTACAATGCCCAATCAATTGGGTATCGACTTTTTTGATATGGAAGACGCCTTTGGAGAGGGTACAAATTTCCTTTGCAGTGAAGATTTACGCGAGTTTGTATCGGCAAATCACCTAGATCTTTCGCTGGATGGCCAGTTCAATCCCCGTTACGCTTTTGGGTCGCACTCCGATGCCGACCACGCATACAACACGCCACGTGCTTGGGATATGCAACACATACTTACACCTCACGGAGCATTGTGGGTAGGACCTGATGTTGAGTTTACCCCCGAAAGCGATGACATTCCTTGGGCAGTAAACCCTGAGCGCAAACTCACCGTCGCCGACGTTAAAGATCTGCTTTCCCGCCACTATCAGGGCACACCATATGACCCGTACGGACGTGGAGGCGATCCAGCGCAGCGCCGTATGTACCGCCCCGTTGGCATCAACCGCACCAGTGAGTTATCTATTTTGCAGCTCCGCACTGACGGTCCTGAGGCCAGTCGTGCAATTCATTGGCTCGCATTTGGCTCTAATGTCTTCAACGCTATCGTTCCTCAGTTTGTGGGAGTCAGCAGAACACCTGAGTACTTCTCCAACACTAGCTCCACGGTCAGTACTGAGTCTTTTTACTGGGCAAATCGTTTGATTGCCGCTATGGCCGATGCACACTTCTACGACTGCGCACCGCTTATTGAGCGCTATCAGCAAGCAGTGCCGGCCCGTGCTCTTGCGCTGATTTACGAGGTTGAAGACGAAGCTGACGAGCAGATCCGCGAGCAGACCAACGATGCAATTGCCAATGTCGTTCGCGAGGAAACCAACAAGTTGCTCGCAACTGTGTTGGATACTGCCAGCCTACACATGACCAACGGCTTCTCGCGTAACGACGGTTAACACCCTCATATTTGTGACATAAGGGCATACTTACCCGTGTTTATATGCGCTTATATAGGTTCGCTTCTACAGAGTTCGCTTCTACAAAGTCTGCTTCTACAGATGGTTCATCCTTCGGACTTGCGAAAAAAATGACCTGCGCATTTGTGGTCGTTAACACCGAAGGTTGAACCATCTGTGGAGGTTGGGCAGAAGGTTGAACCATCTGTGGAGGTTGATCAGAAGCTTGAACCATCTGTGGAGGTTGATCAGAAGCTTGAACCATTTGCGGAGGTCGAGCAGCAGCTCGTACTATTTGCACGCCTGGGACAATGACCATACTGTTTGGGAAGCAGCGCACACGTGAATGGCAGCATTAACCTTAGCTCAAGACTATGTTGCCAGCCCAGCCCCAGCGCGGCGTCACTGTCTGACCATAGAACGAAATCCACTCATCAACGCTCTCGGTACGAATGTAGCCAATGTTGTCCATCATCATACCGCCGCCGATATAGATACCAATATGACCATAAATACGACCCGCACGCGTATGGGGATGCGACGAGACGGCTACAATCATGCCTACTTTGAGGTTGGATTTACTAGAGCTGGTGCAATAGGCGTTATACATGTCACATGCATCGCCACCAATGTAGCCATAACCCGCGCGCTGGAACACCAGAGACACCCACATAGCACAGTAACCTGCACCAGGCGAACCAACGCTGTGGCAAGCATTCACAATAGCGGCCTGTGAGCCCGTAGAGGCTGAAGACTGACCGCCACCCTTAGAAATATGCGATCCCGCATTACTGCTACCAGGATTGCTGTTCGCAGCCGCTTTTCTTGCTGCTTCCTTCTCAGCCTGACGCGCCGCATTGTAGTCCATAATTTCGGCGTCGCGCTTCTTCATCAAGTCAGCAACTTCACCAGACAAACCATCGAGAGTTTTTTGCACCTCGTTTTGCTTTGCGCGCATATCCTCAAGCTGTTGCTTTTGAGTCTGGCTGAGTGCATCAAGGTCGGATTTCTGCTGCTCCAAGGACTTTTGCTGCTCTTGCAGCTTGGTTTTATCTTCCTCAAGTCCAGCCTTTTTGCGATCTAGTGTCTCTTTTGCCTCCTTGACATCCTCAATCATCGCCGCATCAGACTCACTGATTTTGTCGAGATAGTAAACGTTGGAAATAAGATCCTCAAAGGAAGCAGAGCTCATAAGTACTGACAAAAAGTCACGTCCACCAGACTTGTACGCACCCGCAACGCGAGCCGCGAGCACCTCTTTTTTGGAGTCAAGCTCAGCTTGGCGCTTAACAATGTCTTTTTGCGTATCGTCAATACGTTTTTGGGTATCGCTCACTTTTGTCTTGGTGTCATCAATTTGACGTGAAGTCTCTTCAATCTGGCTGAGCGTCGTAGACTGCTGCTGTGCCAACTCCTCAAACTCATCGCCGAGCATATCGAGCTGAGAATTCACTTGGTCATATTTTGCCTGCGCGTCATCCAGAGCATCCTGAGCTTCGTTGACCTTGGTCTTGTCCACAGCAAACGCTGCCGTGGGAAGCAGAGCCGTACCAATACCAGCACCTAGCAGCATACGCAGAGCATCACGACGAGTGAAGGTAGACTCACCCGACATATCAGCAGCATCATCTGCAGGGGTATTCATGCGGTCTGGGTTAAAAGAATAAGCGCCATTGCGCTTGTGCTTACGCGTTTCCAAGCCTACCTCCGTTTGTGCTGTATTTGCTTGGCATATGTAGTCCCTCATGATAGCACTACAGCAGTCGATGGGTAGCGTGCACCCAAAAACAGTCAATGGCAGCAGTTTATCCATTCGAGCAGCTTTTGATTCATTACAGGATGAGTTTTTAGCGAAAAACAATTCCGTACAAGCGATAAAACTAGCTAAAAAAGCTCATCGTCCAAATCAAAAATTCGTCTCCTAGCAGGGCAATCACAAAGCACGATGCCGCAATGGCAGGGCCGAAGGGAAAGTCAGCTGTAGGCTTTGGGCTTATGGAGCATAAAAAGACAGCGACAGGCTTGTTTTTTCGCATTCCCCACACAAATGAGAAGCCAATACCCAAAATACACGCAATCAAAACAAGTAGGATACAGCGCTGCCAACCAAAATAAAACCCTGCCAATGCAAAAAGCTTGAGGTCTCCCCCACCCATACTGGGACGCCTTAACAGCAAGTCCATCAACAACACAAGGACAAGCAGCGGAGCGGCAACTATAACTGCGTCGAGACAAGCAGTACCTAGCACACCAAAATCTACCCTACCTGCCAGCCCCTCGCCCAACAGATACAATAGCCGCGCGACCAGCGCGACAAGCAAACACTCATTGGGAATGTAGTACGCCACAAGATCTGTCAGCGTCAGTACAAGCAAGGAACTCACAAAGACAAGCAGTTCGAGGGCTTCACTCGTAAAGCCATAGCGCCACAAAAGCAGCAGATATAGCAAACTACATGCTGCTCTCAATGTCACCATAGCAAACGTAGCGCCACCCAGGGCGTCTATCTTTTCTACTGCCTCCGCTGCACCGCTTTGATACGCACGCGTCAATAAGCTGCGTGCACAAAAAAGGAGCGGGCGCACCATAACAAAGCCCAGCACCAGTGCAAGCACAACCATCTGCACCCAAGCTAACGGCTCAGTCATAGAGCTTCCGCTCCTTCTTATATCGTACAAATTACTTTTGTAGCTCTTCTTCCTTAACCTTCGGTAAAACTTCCAGACCAAGCTCAGAAAGCTGGCGCTCACTCACCATGCTTGGAGCAGCACTCATGAGGTCAGACCCTGAAGTTGTCTTGGGGAAGGCCATAACCTCACGAATAGAATCGGCACCCGCAAGTAGCATGCACACACGATCGAGACCCAAAGCAAAACCGCCCATAGGAGGCGCACCAAAGGTCAAAGCTTCCATGAGGAAGCCAAACTGCTCGCGTGCACGCTCTTCGGTAAAGCCTAGCATCTTGAGAATACGCATTTGCAGCTCGGCATCATGAATACGCATGCCGCCACCGCCAGCTTCAAAACCATCCATTACAAAGTCAAAGGTATGTGAGCCAACAGACAAAGGGTCGCTATCTAGGCGTTCAATATCCTCTTCAAGGGGTTGAGTAAAGGGTTGATGCTCAGCAGCACAGACCTGACGATCCTCATCCCAATGAAAGAGCGGAAAATCGACAACCCAGAGGAAATCGTGACCCTCACGGGGGAGCTCCAATGCAGCTGCCATATGAGTACGGATGCCGCCCAAAATCTCATCGGCTTCTAGACGCTTGGTGGCTGCAAACAAAATCAAGTCACCAGCTACAACGTCCATCTCGGCCTTAAGCGCCATGATTTCCTCGTCCGAGAAAAATTTTGCAACTGGACTATTTACCGTGCCGTCAGGACGGAAGGCAACCCAAGCAAGACCTTTTGCACCAAAGCTCCGTGCAATGGGCTCGAGCTTGTCAATTTTGGAGCGTGCCCAAGAGCCTGCACCCTTGGCATTGATGCACTTAACGTACTCCCCTTCGGTATTTGCAGCAGATGAAAAGACTTTGAACTTACAGTTTGTAAAGATGCTTGTTACATCATGAATTTCCATGCCAAAACGAGTGTCAGGTTTGTCGGAGCCATACGTGTCCATAGCATCCCAATAAGAAATGCGGCGCATAGGCAGGGGCAAATCAACGCCCACCGCAGCGAGCGCATCATGCATCACTTCTTCAGCCAAGCCCATCACATCGTCCTGCTCGACAAAACTCATTTCGACGTCGATCTGGGTGAATTCGGGCTGACGGTCAGCACGCAAATCTTCGTCACGGAAGCACTTTGCCACTTGGTAGTAGCGCTCAATGCCACCCACCATAAGCAGCTGCTTAAGCAGCTGCGGCGATTGAGGTAGCGCATAAAAGTGACCCGGCTGAGTACGACTGGGTACAAGAAAATCTCGAGCTCCCTCAGGCGTCGATTTGAAGAGCGCAGGTGTCTCAACCTCAACAAAATCATGCTTATGGAAAGCCTCACGAACCGCAAAGGCAAAGTCTGAACGCAAGCGCAGGTTTTTTGTCATTACAGGACGACGAATATCAAGGTAGCGGTAACGCAGACGAATGTCTTCAGCAGTATCGCCATCATCTTCAATGGGGAAAGGGGGCGTCTGTGAAGAATTCAGCACCAGCATCTCATCAACAAGAATCTCGATATCGCCAGTAGCGAGATTGGGATTTGCCATGGTACCGCGACTACGCACAACACCACGCACCAAAACAGGCCACTCCAGACGAACCTTCTCAGCCACATGAAAAGGCACACCATCGGCGTGATCAGGATCAAAAGATATTTGCGTCAAACCCTCACGGTCACGCAAATCAATAAAAACCATGCCACCATGGTCTCGGCGGTGCCACACCCAGCCCGTAAGGGTAACCTGCTCGCCGATGTTCTCGCGACGTAACTCTCCACAGCTGTGAGTATGCATGCTAAATTTGCTCATCAAAATCCTCTCGTCTCTCGCGCCCCGTGCCGTACGGGCGCAGATCAGCAGACGGCCCTACAGTGTAGACTGCACTGCAAAACACGGACTCTCATGGTAGCAGCGTAGACACAGTAGAAGCGCGGCAAGTTTGTATTCCAACCCTACTCACAAAAATATATCCAGCAGACACTACTCATAACGGAGAGCATCGATGGGGCTCAAGCGAGCTGCTTTCATCGAAGGCATGATGCCAAAGACCACACCCACAACCATGGAAAATACCACCGCAACCAAGACTGCTGGTGCACTAATAACCACAGGCAGTCCCGCGAGTGCCGAAATCACATGCGACAAAATAAAGCCCACAATCACGCCAAACAAGCCACCAATGCCTGACAGCATGACCGCTTCAGTCAAAAATTGTATCAGGATGGTACGGCGACGCGCACCCAAGGCCTTCTTCAGTCCAATCTCGCGTGTACGCTCAGTAACCGAAACCAACATGATGTTCATAACACCAATACCACCAACAATGAGCGAAATCGAAGCGACACCAATAAGCATGGCATTAGTGGAACTCGCCAACTGCTGCAGCTTTCGAGTCTGCTCGGTTACATCTACCGCTTGATAGCTAAGTCCGCCACCGCTACCGTTTTTCTCGTCTTTTTCCTTGGGGGTAGCTTGGGTATTGGCGCCAACTTTTTTGTTAAGCAGATCCGCAGCCTTCTTGCCCACCCTACCCATATCATCGGTCGATGCAGCACGTACTAAGGCAGACATGGGCACGTCGTACTTGGAAATAGTTGGCCACAGTGTATTGGGAATATAAATTACACCGCCACCCGTGTTGGCATACATGTAGTAATCAGATATGGTTTCGATGGTTGGCTCAAAATTCGATGTTGGGGCAACTACACCAGCAACTACAAAAGGCTCACCCGCAATATCAATTGTTTTACCCAACGGATTGACCCCATTAAAAGCTGCGCGCAACACTGATTTGTCAATCAAGCAAATACGCTGACCACTCATATCGTGAGCGGCAATACCGCGCCCTGCAATAATAGATAAGCCCGCCGTCTCGAGATAATCTTCGTCAATGCCCGCAATTGCAGTCGAGTCCAGCGAGGTATTGAGGAAATACACGTCGGGAGCATAGTTCAACTTGCGATAAAAAGACGCACGGGTGGCACCATCAATACCAGTAAGCTCCTGCTTGACATCCTCGTCGAGCATAGGAGTGCCCACAGGAAGATTATCAATACCATATTCCAGCGAATTGCCATCCAGAGTCGCTATAATCGCAACGGCATTCGTACCAGAACCTACGAGGTTGCGCTTGATCTGCTCGTTGGTGCCTTCAATAGTGGAGACAATCGAGATAATCGCCGCGATACCGATAATAATGCCAAGCATAGTAAGCAAACTACGAAGCTTGTGCGACCAAATGCCTCGAAGGGAAATGCGCAGATTTTCAATCATGGCTCCCCCTAAAAGTCCATGCTGGGGCTATCGACTTTTTTGGTCGGCGCGCCCTCAACTACATCTCGACCATAGGGGAATGCAATTTTGTCATCTTGAGTCAAACCATCCTTGACCTCAATGATGCTGCCCCAGTATATCTGTCCAATCTTTATGCTGCGACGTTCGAGCCTACCCTGCGGATTTGCAGCCATTACGTAGTAACCATCCTTATCATTTCGGATGTACATTTTGTCTAGGCTGATAATATCGCCCTCGTCTTCGTCCGTAGACTTCCTCACATCGCAGCCCTCGCCCACCTCAAAACTCATAGAGGGGTCATCGAGTTCGGTGACTTCACAAGTTATCGGATAAAACGTATTGGATGGATTGCCCGAAGCATACTGTCCGCTTGGCGCAGGTACCGTACCAACTTTTTTGACATGAGCTATACCCGAAGCACCAGACTGATACGTATTGATGCGATAGGTATCACCTATCTGGATAGAGTTACGTGAAAGTTCATCAACATAAATCGTCACGCTATATGCTGCTTTACCCTGTACCGAAAGCAAGGTATCCCCTTTACGGATCTTTTTTGGGTTAGCAACCTTAGTCACCGTACCTGCAATTTTTGCCTGTACTTCACCCTTATCATTGATAAGTTCATCCTGTTGAACGGCGATACGTGCATCACGCACATTCAAACTTGCAGTTTCGACAGCCTTCTTTTGCTCGCGAATCATATTGTCGATTTCCTCGCGCGTATAAGACTGTTCCTCGGGCGCCTTACCACCGTCGTTATCGTCATCTTCCAGTGGTACTTCCTCAAAGCGCTCATAAACAAGGGGAGGCATAGAAACAAAAACGCCGCAGTTACGCACAACTTTGGGGTTTTTTTCTAGAGTCTTGCCATCCTTGCTAATAATGCCTGCGCCCGCACGCCAGTCAGCATATGCATCATTTTTTTGAGTGCCAGGCGTAGACTCATTGTTAGTATTTTCAGAAGCAGAACCCTCATCTGCACCTGCACTGTTATCTTCAGTACCCGTGCCAGTGCCCGTACCCGTGCCAGTGCCTGTGCCTGTACCTGTACCAGTGCCAGTGCCTGTACCAGTGCCCTCTTCAGTTTGGCTCGAACTATCAGCAGTCTCTGCAGGCAGCAAAGAACCTACCAAAACCCAGCTACCACAACGGACGGGTTTCTTGTCATCACCAATAGTAAAGAGACGCAACTCACAGGTTTTGTTTTGTTCTTTAAGCATCTTGAGAAAATCAGAGGTAATCACTGTGTCTGGCTTTACAAAGTAAAGTAAATCGTACAGGCTCGCACCACCTGTAGCCTCGACGTAGTACTCTACGTTTTTCCCTTCGGTAGCAGACTTACTCTTGGGAGTTAGCTTATCTACAAAAGGAAGCTCACCATGATCTATCCTTTTAACCCTTGGCTCCTCGCCGCCGCCACCGCCGCCACCCCCACCATCTTCGGGAGCAGGCGTCAAATTGGATACGCGTGCGAGCTCACGCTTTGCTCGACGAAGTTCGCTTTCGACAGCGCCTAGGCGTGCTTTGTGCGATAGCTTGGTGAGTTTAACCTGCGTCATATCAAAGGTTGCCAGCACATCGCCAACCTTAACTTTGCTCCCCTCCTTGACCTTGATGGATTCAAGAGGAGCCTCCAAAAGCTTGAGCGTCTGAACGTCACCCTGAGCGACTTGACCAGAGAGCGTACCGCCGTCATCAACCATGCCATTGTTGATATTTGAGACAGGAAACACCTCAACGGGCTTGCGAGTAAAGTTACGAATAAGCAGGATGACGCCTACTATCAGCGCACAGATGAGTACCACAACGCCCGTGATGGTGAAAGCACGCTTTTGTTTTGTCATTGGTTGCAGTTTTCCGCTCATAGCGCACCATCCGCAAGTTGACCATCGACTATATGACAAATCCTCTGGGCATGATTGGCAATAGTAGGATCATGAGTAATCATCACAACAGCCATACCCGAGGCATTAAGTTCGGCAAAAAGTTCCATAACTTGCTTTCCCGAAACTGAATCCAGAGCTCCTGTTGGCTCATCAGCAAGCAACAGACGAGGATGCATCACAATGGCACGTGCAATAGCAACGCGCTGACACTGACCACCAGAAAGCTTGGTTGGTAAAAACTCTGCACGATCGGCAAGACCTACGCGTTCAAGCGCCTTGTAGGCTCGTTCGCGACGCTCCGCGCGGCCAATACCTGCATATATCATGGGTAGTGCAACATTTTCTACAGCAGTTTCGCGTGGCATCAAATTGAAATTTTGAAAGACAAAACCAATGGTACGATTGCGAAACTGCGCCTGCGCATCATCGCTGAGATTGGAAACGTCTGTGCCATCAAGCAAATACGTGCCCTTTGTTACCACGTCGAGACAGCCGATGATATTCATTAATGTAGACTTACCCGAGCCAGAAGGGCCCATAATAGCAACGTATTCACCATCATCTACTGTCAGATTGATATTGTGCAAGACGGGCACTTCCATCTCACCAATACCATATGTCTTAAAGACGTCACGAAGGTCAAGCAGATGCTTCCCCGATAACGTCAATGGCTCTGATGAAGTCTGCTTAATGCGCAAAGAATTGGTGTCTTCAAGGTCATCTGCCTGATTGTTGGCGTTAATAACCGGCAAATTTACGGGCAAAACCGCCTTTGTTGTTGGCGTCAAGTCACCCGTCTCAAGAGGCTTTAAAGCAGAACCGGGGGCTATGGTCGGCAAAGCTGAAAGCTTATGCGACTTATGGCTCTGATCGCCCGTTGCTAAAATGCGCGTTGAGAGATGTGCTGCACTCATTTGTCATCACCATCTGCCGCAGAACCAGCATAAGGCGTTACAGAAGGCTCTTCACTACCATTGCCGTTTTGCCCAGGGTTGTTTTGTCCGCCTCCTTGCTCAGAGCTACCACCAGAGCCCTGCCCATCACCCGGCTCAGGAATAACCATCTCGGTTGTTGTAGGAGCACCTTCTTTGCAATTATCAGCTGGCCACGCAATAAAATCGCTGTTGCTCAAGCCTTCACGTACCTGTACGGCTGCAAGCTCATCGTTCTTCTCACCAATCTTGATTTCTCGGCGAGTGAGTTTGCCTCCTTCGTGATCTGTGACCCACACAAAGGACTTGTCGCCTTCAGTCACAATCCAGCCCATATCAATCCAGATACCTTTGAGGTTGCCTGCCTGGCCCTGGTCGGGCTCAACCGTCACATGCTGACCAAGCATCAAGCCCTTTGAAACACTGAGGTTAACGTAAAAGCTGTACTTGGAAGCTTCGCCTCCATTACCGCCCTCCATGCCTTCATTTTTATTACTCGTTTGAGGCTTGGAATCAATGCTGCCAACCTTGCCCTTCCAAGTCTGGGTAGTGTCCACACGAGAACGCACGATAACTTCCATACCATTGGAAATAGAACCGATGCCCTGCTCATTTGCAACGGTTTTTACACGAAAATCACCATCAGCAAGAATGGTGATAAAAGCGCTGTCACCATTAGCTGATCCGCTGCCACCGTTGTCATCATTGCCCTCGTCTGCAGTAGGAGTTGCATCACCGTTATTCTGACCCGATCCAGAAATAACGTTCATATCGATTTTCTCAATGGTGCCGGAAATTTCAGCTTTGACCGAAGGATCTTTGATGCTTGCCCGAAGACGCTCAAGCTCGGCTGTTTTAGTTTTCTTGTCGTACTGAGCTTGAGCAATATCAGCCTGAAGCTGTCCAATTTGTGCAAGTGCATCAAGACGCTCATCACCCGAGGAATTATTTGCCTGCTTTTGGAGCTGACTAATTTGCTCACTACTATTTGCAATGGTCTGATCTAGACGGTCTATTTCAATCTGAGTTTTTTCAGCTGTGAGCTTGAGGGAAGTTGTGTCATAGCTAAAAAGCACCTGACCTGCTTTGACATGATCGCCTACTTTGACAGAAACCTTGTCAAGAGTGCGCTCGTTGTCAAAACTTACCTTTTGTGATCCCGCTGATTCAACAACACCCGGATAGCGTCCTACTTGGGCATCGGCGGCAGCAATGTTGACATTTGCAACTGACTGCACATAGACTGCATCTCCTGGCGCGCTCGCACATGAACGTATAACAAAAAATATCACCACCAACGCAAACACGGCCGCTACCGCGATGATGGCAGCAAAGCGTTTACGTGGCAGGTTTTTAAAACCACCCAAACCATGGTTAGTAGTCTTTCCCAAATCCATGATGTGCCTCATTCTCCATACCCACATCTTCCCTGTTAGATGCTAAAGAGTCATTGAAGTGCTGGCAAGGCATGTAGTCGGCGAAAGTGTCACAGTTTGTAATAAAAGGTCTGATATTAAGAAAAATTAATGTTAGCTTATGGTTCCTGCAAGCAATTTCTTCAGCAGACGGAACACATTCCAGCTTGTACAGCCATGATTGTGTTATTGCACATGTTGTATATGTATGCACCATATGCAACATGCAGCAATCATCAACGTGCGCTGCTTGGTTCAGTGATATTCCATTCCAAATATGCTTTGCTTGCCTTCATCTGGGTTCACGATTCATCAGATTGAAAGAAATTAGGTTCCTAATTCATCACTGCCCAACGCCCTGTTGTCTTTTCGCTCAAAAATGAAAACGAACCTTTTCTAGACGGAATGGGGAACGATGAACCTTTTGCAGATGGGATGATAAACGGTGAACCATTTTGCTAGGGGATAAGGAAAGTGGGTCTTTTGGTTATGCATCTACGTGAGAATGCAAACGCCACACTTGGTTTCATGCTGACAAACACCACTTGGTTTCACATCATGTGCCAAACGCCACGTTCTACTTCACTTTTTTTGCCAAAAGCCACGTTCTATTTCACGCACAAAAAATTTACCTGCGCAAACGTAAAGGCTGATGAAGAGATATGTGGCTTTTGACATTTTTTCTGAAACAGAACGTGGCGTTTGTGGCTTTTGGCAAGCAGAGCCGCTCTGCTTGAAAGAATCTGTGGCGTTTGGCAAGCAGAGCCATGCTGGATGAAACGCTTTGTGGCGTTTGGCAGGCAGGCGCTGCCGAAATAGGGAAATGGCTCATTTTGAGCAACTTTGAGCACGGGGCTTTATTGTCTGCCTGACGATATGTTCATCGTAGGGCCGGGCTCGAGCAATCCGGAATGCAGGAAGGAAGCCCCGTTGCGCTTAGCCGTGGGTTAGCATCTGATCTGTTCCTGCAAACCGGCTGCCAGAGCCACAAAGAGAAGGGGCTTCCCGATGAGCGAGTATACCACTCAAGTCGGAATGGACGTGCACGCAAGGAGCGTCACAGCAAGGCGTTGAGGGCAGACACTGGAGAATATTGGTCCAAGCGGTTTTCCGGCGAGGGAATGGAAGCGGACCTCGCCGCTTGGGTGAAAACGCTGCCCGGTCCCGTCAGGTGCGTTTACGAATCAGGCTGCACTGGCTTCGAGCTGTGCAGGTTCCTGCGAGAGGCGGGTGTGGCCTGCGATATCATCGCCGTCACGACGCTGCCGAGGTCTTCTAGGGACCGGCGGCACAAGAACGACAAGGCTGATGCCGGCGTGATCTTAAGTGAAATATGGAACCCCGCAAGCAAGGTGTCCTACGTCTGGGTGCCCGACCGCGACGTAGAGGGGGCGCGAGACCTGGTTCGCGCAGCCGATGCTGCTAGTCGTGCCGTGAGGGCCAAGAAGCAAAAGATTCAGGCCCTACTGCTCAAGCATGGCTTCGTTTGGAACGAGAAGACACCGTCCGGGAGACCGAAGGGGGTCTGGACGGTCGCTTACAGGAAATGGGTCCGATCCGCTGACCTGGGGGACCCGCTGTCGCAGCGGACGCTGGGCATGATGCTTAAGGACCTCGATGCCCTCGAGTCCAGGGACCGCGAGTTCCGCAAGGCCGTCGCCGAAGAGACGGAGAAGCCGAGGTGGAAACCCTACGTCGATGCGTTGTGCATGCTGAAGGGCGTTGCGATCCCCACCGCCTTTCTGGCGGTCTCCGAGTTTGGTGACTTCTCACGGTTCCGCAGCGGGCGGAAGGTCTCACAGTGGATAGGTTGCACGCCCGCTGAGAACACGACCGGCGACAGCAGACGTCAGGGTGCCATCACCAAGGAGGGCAGCTCCCATCTCAGGCGCTCCCTCGTCGAGGGAAACGCGTCCATATCTAGGCGAACATCCCCTCCGAAAAAACAGCGCGCCGGCCACGAGGTGTCTGCGGAAGTGACGAGGCTCGCCCGCGAGGCGGATGTGCGTCTGCGTGCGCGTTACAGGCACCTCGTCGAGAACGGAAAGCACCCCAACACTGCGCGCGTCGCAATCGTCGGCGAGCAGATTCGGTGGATCTGGCGAATCGGCCTGCAGGTTCGCAAGGAGCTCGCGGCGGCGTGAGCCGAAAACCATATCCATCCCCTCCGCCCGCCGCAGGCCACGATGCACGGGGCGAATCGCGAAAACCCCATGCGCAGCCGGGCTGTGGTCCGGCCATGCGCGATACCTGACTGAAAGCCGAAAGGCACCGTCTGCGACACCGCCCACGCCGAAGAGAATCGTACTGCGGGCCCCGCAACCTTAAGGGTAGCCGCGAATCTGTGAATGGATCGCATCGAGCATCCGAGTCATCGGGACAACGCCCCGAACCTAAGGACACGCTCGCGGCCCCGGCGGCAGAGGTGAGGAAAGCCAGCCCCCGGACTAGCTATCTGGGGGCCGGCAAGATATTGCCCATTGACAGGACGATGAACATATGTGGGGTTATGAGGGCAAACCAGACACACATTTTTGCCTATATTCCAGATAGGCAAAAAGCCTCGCCGCACAAAGCAACGAGGCTTGGATACCACCATACAACGCTATGCAAGCAAGACAAGCGGCGCTGCGTAGCAGCGCCAGATGTCAGCACAACGCTACTTACATTGCGGCCTTGACCATAGCGGCAAAGCTATCAGCCTTAAGAGATGCGCCGCCAACGAGCGCGCCATCAACGTCTTGCTTCTCCAAGAAACCAGCTACGTTATCGGGCTTTGCCGAACCACCATAGAGAATGCGGATACTATCAGCAATTTCCTTGCCAAAAATCTCGGTCAAGGTCTCACGGATTGCACCGCAAACTTCCTGAGCATCATCAGCGGTAGCAGTCTTGCCAGTGCCGATGGCCCAGATAGGCTCGTAAGCAATGACATACTTGGAGGGATCGGTAATCTCGAGACCCTCAGTGTCCTTTTTGATCTGGTCAACGACGAAGGCAACGTGGGTGCCAGCCTCGCGAATCTCAAGAGACTCACCACAACAGCTGATGGGCACAATATTGTGAGCCATCAGAGCATTAGCTTTGCGATTGATATCCTCATCGGTCTCACCAAAGTAGCCGCGACGCTCAGAGTGACCAATGACGCAGTAGGTAGCGCCAACGGATTCCAGCATGTTGGGAGCGGTCTCGCCCGTATAGGCGCCTTTCTCCTCCCAATAGACATTCTGTCCGCCGAGGGCAAAGGGAGCAGACTCGTGCTCAATGACCTCAGAAACACCCTTGAGGTCAACAGCAGGAGTGCAAACGACAACGTCCACGTTGCCCGTGCCACCCTCAAGCTCACGAGCAAGACCTTGTGCGAGGACAACGCCCTCGGTGTAGGTCATATTCATTTTCCAGTTGCCAGCAATCATCCTTTTACGCATCGAGAAGCGCCTCCACTCCAGGAAGAGCCTTGCCTTCAACGAGCTCCATCGAGGCGCCACCGCCCGTGGAAATCCAGCTCATCTTGTCAGCAAGGTTGAACTTGTTGATAGCGGCAACAGAGTCGCCACCACCGATGATAGATGTGCACTCAGAATCTGCAATGGCGCGAGCAACAGCCTCGGTACCCTTTGCAAACTGATCCATCTCAAAGACACCCATGGGGCCATTCCAAAAGACGGTCTTTGCGGCCTTAACAGCATCGCAGTACAGCTCGATAGTCTCGGGGCCAATATCCATACCCATGCGATCTTCGGGAATAGCATCAGAAGCAACAATTTCGCCCGTTGCATCTTCACCAAAATGGTCGGCAACGACATTATCGATAGGAAGCAAAATCTTGCAGCCCTTGGCCTCGGCCTTCTCAAGCATCTTGGCTGCAGGCTCAACCCAATCGAGTTCCTTCAAAGAAGTGCCAACTGTCTTATAACCCTTGGCAAGGAAGAAGGTATAAGCCATACCACCACCGATGATGAGCGTATCAGCAGAGTCAATCAGGTGGTCAAGAACGCCAATCTTGGAGGAAACTTTAGATCCACCAACGATAGCAACAAAGGGACGCTCGGGATCGGCAAAGATGGAGGTCAGAGTATCGACCTCTTTTTCAAGCAGGAAGCCGGCAACGGCAGGCAGATAAGCAGCCGGACCAACAACGGAACCCTGTGCACGGTGGGCTGTACCAAAAGCATCGAGAACAAAGATGTCAGCGTAAGAGGCAAGCTTCTTTGCAACCTCGGGGTCGTTTTTCTTCTCAGCCTTGAGGAAGCGAACATTTTCAAGAACGATGATGTCACCAGGTTTGACAGCTGCGCATGCTGCTGCAGCTTCATCGCCATAGGTATCAGCAACAAACTTGACATCAAAGCCCGTGAGCTCAGCAAGCTTGTCAGCTGCAGGCTTGAGCGAAAGCTCAGGCTCAGGACCGTCTCCCTTGGGGCGACCAAGGTGACTCATCAAAATAATACCAGCGCCCTGCTCCTTGAGATACTGAATGGTAGGAATAGCAGCGCGAACACGGGTGTCGTCAGTGACAACACCATCCTTTAGAGGCACGTTGAAGTCAACGCGCATCAGAACCTTCTTGCCCTTAACATCAATATCACGGACGGTCTTCTTGGTAAATGCCATAGATGCTCCTTTTTGTACTGGTGCGACTAAAGCCATGCAAGGGCTTGGACGCACGTCCAATATTTCCTCTTAAAAAAAGGGCGCGGAGCGGCCCGAAAGCTGCACCGCGCCCATTGCTACCAAGGGGAGCGCGTCGACTAGGCGACGAACTTCTCGAAGTACTTGATGGTGCGGACCATCTGGGAGGTATAGGAGTTCTCGTTGTCGTACCAAGAGGTAACCTGAACGAGGCTCTGGCCATTGCCAAGGTCCTGAACCATGGTCTGAGTAGCATCAAAAATGGAACCATGGGTCTCGCCAACGATATCGCGAGAAACGATGTCATCGGTGTTGTAAGCGAAGGTCTCGGGGATGGTCTCGGCATAAGCCTTCATAGCAGCGTTGACCTCGTCGACGGTGACGGTCTTGTCAACGACAGCGTAGAGGTTGGTGAGGGAGCCAGTGGGCGTCGGGACGCGCTGAGCTGCACCGATGAGCTTGCCGTTGAGCTCGGGGAGAACCAAGCCGATGGCCTTTGCGGCGCCCGTGGAGTTGGGGACGATGTTCTCGGAGCAAGCGCGGCTACGACGGAAGTTGCCCTTGCGCTGAGGACCATCAAGAGGCATCTGGTCGCCGGTGAAAGCGTGGATGGTGGTCATGATGCCCGAGACGATAGGTGCAAAGTCGTTGAGACCCTTTGCCATAGGTGCGAGGCAGTTGGTGGTGCAAGAAGCTGCGGAGATGATGTTGTCATCAGCGGTCAGCTGCTCGTGGTTGACATTAAAGACGATGGTGGGAAGGTCATTGCCTGCAGGAGCAGAAATGACGACTTTCTTGGCACCAGCATTGATATGGGCCTGTGCCTTAGCCTTAGAGGTGTAGAAACCAGTGCACTCAAGGACAACGTCAACACCAAGCTCGCCCCAAGGAAGGTTGTTAGCGTCAGCCTCCTTGTAAATGGTGATCTTCTTGCCGTCGACGACGATAGCGTCCTCAGTGGCCTCGACCTTGTGGTCGCGGCTGTAGTTGCCCTGCGTAGAGTCATACTTCAGCAGATACGCGAGCATGTCGGGAGAAGTGAGGTCGTTGATGGCAACGATCTCGGAGCCCTCGTGACCAAACATCTGACGGAAAGCCAGGCGGCCGATACGTCCAAAGCCGTTGATAGCAACCTTAACTGCCATGCTGTCTCCTTTCGCAAGGCCTCTTCAGAGCCTGTCCCTGAAACAAGACCTAGTCGAGTACTTTCTAAATTCTACCCAAAAAATGGAGTCTGAACCCATCGAAATAGCGAGTTCTTAGAAAAATTCAGTGGCTAGTATAAAAAACGGGCTTGTACGGTTACTAAATGTGGAATCAATCTCACATTACGCTGTTTTTCTCTACTCTGCAGACCTCTCATGCTGTTATGAGGTCGAGTGGGCCGATGTGCGCTAGGATTAGATAAGAGCTGCAAAGGAGGCGTCATGACAGCTAAAGACCGCGAAATGCGCAAAGCAGCCAAAGATGCTGCGGTGCCCGACATTGCGATCATCACGGGCATGTCAGGGTCGGGGCGCACTCAAGCGATGCACGCTTTTGAGGATATGGGCTATTACTGTATCGACAATCTACCACCCGGACTAATTTTGCAACTCGCGCATATTGTGGGTATCAATTCTGCAACTGGTCGCCACTTAGCTGTAACATGCGACTTGCGTAGCCAGGGATTGTTTGAGGATCTTGCCGATGCGCTCAAGGAGCTTGCTGACCACGAAATCAGCTACAAAATAATCTTTCTGGATAGCTCAGACGAGGTACTCTGTCGCCGCTATGATGAGAATCGCCGCCGTCACCCTTTACAGATTTCTGGTGAGGGTATCGAAAGTGCAATTCGTCGTGAACGCACGCAGCTCCAAGAGGTCCGCAACCGCGCCGACCTTGTAATAGATACCAGTCGCATGCGCACCTCAACACTGCGCGGCCGTATCCGTCGTAGCTTCTCGCATGTAAGCGAGCAGCAGCTCATGGATGTGCATGTGTTTTCTTTTGGATTTAAGCATGGCTTGCCAACCGAGGCGGATTTGCTTATCGACGTGCGTTTTTTGCCCAATCCGTTTTATGACCCTGAGATGCGCAATCTCACAGGCAATGACGAACGTGTGGCAACTTATGTGCTCGATCACCCTGTAACACGCGAATTTACCAAGGCGTGGAAGCATCTACTGGATGTCGTAATGCCAGGTTATGTGGCTGAAGGCAAGCCAACTCTATCCATCGCAATTGGTTGCACTGGTGGCCAGCATCGAAGCGTCGCCATTGCCAACTATACTGCCGCCTATCTCAAGGAGCGCAAATACAACGTGACGCTCTCCCACCGTGATCTCAAGCTCGCCGTACCCCGCAAAGGCGAGTCCGACGCGCATTAGCGCACAGGCAGGCTAGCTCATGTCATTTACAGCTCAGGTCAAAGATGAACTTTCTCGCGTGGACGGCAGTTGTCCGGAATGCGCATATGCCGAGCTCTCGGCCATCATGCGCGTTTGCGGCACACTATCATTCCACGGATCAGGCAGCTGGTCGTTGCGCGTGGCCACCGAAACGGGTGCCGTTGCACGCACGATGATCCGTCTGTCACATGAATTGTTTGATCTGGAGACACCCCTCACGGTACGTCGCTCCAATCTGCACCGCGCGCATAACTTTTTAATTGAAATTCGCAATCAAGCAGAGCTGGAGGATGCGCTCATACAACTAGGTATTTTGCTGCCGGGACGCGGACTTGCATCAGGGATTCCGCCGGCACTCATCAAAAAGCGCTGCTGCCAGGAAGCATATTTGCGCGGAGCATTCATGGCGGGTGGTTTTGTGTCTGATCCACGAGGAGATTTCCATTTGGAAATTGCACTTTCAGGTGAGCGCCTAGCCGAAGAAGTACGTGAGCTAGCTGCTGGCTTGGGAGTTGATGCTCGTGTAAACCACAGACGCGGATCGTATGTGGTATATCTCAAAAGCTTTGAAGGCGTCGTATCAATGCTGCAAGCAATTGGCGCCAAGCGCTCTGCTTTGGCAGTATCACAAGTACGCCAGGTAAAGACCCTGAAAAACGACGTTAATCGTCGCGTAAATGCCGAGATTGCCAATCAGGCACGTTCCACAGGAGCCGCAGCTACACAGCAAGCCTTGGTAGATCGAGCAGAACGCGAAATTGGCCTTCGAGCTTTGCCGCCTGCGCTGCGCGAGTTCTGCTTGTTAAGACGAATGCATCCTGAGCTGTCGCTGGCGTCTTTGGGAAAGCTCTGCAATCCACCAGTTGGCAAATCTGCCATGCATCACCGTGCCCTCCGTCTCGCCGCTTTCCTCGATGAGCGTAGCCACAGGCAAAGCTAAGCCAATAAGGGCATCCGCAACGCAGAGGGCATCCACGATGCTCTGCTTGCCAAACGCCACATATCGTTTCAACAATCGCGGCCTGGCTTGCCAAACGCCACGTTCTGTTTCAACTGTCGCATCCCCATCTGCCAAACGCCACATACTCTTTCAATCAAGGTCCAGCTTTGCTTGTCAAACGCCACGTTCTGTTTCAGAAAAAATGTCAAAAGCCACGTTCTGTTTCAAAGGGTCTGACGTTTGCGCAGGTAAATTTTTTGGGCATGAAGAGATACGTGGCTTTTGGCAAAAAAAGTGAAGTAGAACGTGGCGTTTGGCAAGCAGAGCCGCGATTGCTGAAACAGAGTGTGGCTTTTGGTAGCTAACATGAAACGGAATGTGGCTTTTGAGTGCTCGTGTGAAATAAAGTGTGGCTTCTATCACAACAAGCAGAGTTGAGTCCTGAGTCTTTCATCTGAGACGCACGCTTATCGGTAAAGCAGCCACGATTTGTCCCTAAATCGTCTCTGAATATTTCATTCTATTTTGCTGTTAGCGGCGAAATAGACGAAATGTTGCTGATGGCGGAAATATTTGTTGTCGCCAGTGAAAGTTTGCTCAGTGACGCCAGATGGCTGTGCAGTGTCAGCAACAACGGATGCAGTGGTCAACGGTGCCTGCGCAGTAGGCACCCGCATGGGATGCTACGCATTGACGCTGGCGGCATCATCAGCACCAGCAGCACCATCGCTGCCCACTTGAGCAGCGTCCTGCTCGGCTTCAAAGGCACGGAGAGCTTGCCAGACGGCCTCAGCAACAGCAGCAGGTATGCCCTTAGCCTCGGCAATTTGTTCGGGTGATGCCTCGCGCAGGCGCTTGAACGAGCCAAACCGCGCCATAATCGCCTTTTTACGCTTGGGTCCAACACCAGGAATCTCGTCCAAAATCGACACAGACTGTGCTTTAGTACGCAACTCACGGTGGAACGTAATCGCAAAACGATGTGACTCGTCTCGGACCTGCTTGATTAAATACAAGGAAGCAGAACCTGACGGCAACACGACAGGCGTCTCATCCCAAGGGACAAATACTTCCTCATCGGACTTCGCCAAACCACAAACGGGAATGTCAAGCCCAAGCTCAGCCAGCTGCCCCATCGCAGCTGACAGCTGCGGCTTGCCACCATCAACCACCAGCAAATCAGGCAGACTGCCAAAACGCTCATCTGCTACACGTTCGGGCGAAAAACGTCGACCCAATACCTCGCTCATAGACAAAAAGTCGTTTGCCTCATCCAGTTCGGCTTGAATCTTAAAGCGACGATATGCACCTTTATCTGGTCGTCCGTTGGTAAAGACCACCATTGATGCCACGGTAAACGCTCCATGCAAGGTAGAAATGTCATAGCACTCAATACGCATGGGAGGCGCATCAAGCGCCAAAGCACTTTCCAACTGCAGCAATGCCTCATTGGTGCGCTTGTCTGCATAACCCGTGCGCACCATATATCGATTGAGCGCATGACGTGCGTTATTAGCAGCCATTTGCAATAGGTGCGCTTTTTCGCCACGCTGAGGCACATGCAGGCGACAGGCACGACCGCGCTTCTCTGCCAGCCACTCCCCCACAGCAGCTGCATCAGGTAACTCCACCGCTACATCTACCTCAGCAGGGATATCAGCCGTCTCGTTGTAATAACGAGCCAAAAAGCCGTCAACCAGCTCTTCTTCGGTCACGTCAAGACCCTTGTCCAGCACAAACTCAGCGCTACGAATTGTTACGCCTTCACGTACAACAAAGACGCAGGCACAGCTAATCGTTTCCTCACGTGTAAAGCCAATCACGTCCATATTCACATCAGAAGAAAACATCACTTCTTGACGCTCGCCTGTTGCTGCCAGCGCATCAAGACGTTTTTTTAGACGAGCAGCACGCTCAAAGTCCAAGTCTGCCGCAGCATCATGCATTTGCTCGGTCAACTCATTAAGTACATCCCGACGCTTGCCCGACAAAAAACGCACTACTTGGTCTACATGTCGTGCGTACTCAGGCGTATCAATAGCCCCTGCACACACACCCGGTCCCAGTCCCACGTGATAGTCAAAGCAGGGCCGCCCCAGCTTGCCGAGTACCAGCGGAGCCACTGCAACCTCGTCTGGGTGAGATGCCAAATAGCGCTGGCAACGTCGCCACTCCGCGCAGGTAGAAATACAAATAGGCACTACTTTGCGCAGGGTATCGATAGTCTGCCGCGCCGCCCGCGCATCGGTGTAAGGCCCAAAATAGCGTGTCCCCTTGCGGTGCTTTTCGCGAGTGTATTTAATCGCTGGATATGGATCGGATTCTGTCACCGCAATGTAAGGATAACTTTTATCATCTTTGTAGTCGACGTTAAAGTAGGGGTGGTACTGCCCAATGAGATTGCGCTCCAACACCAGTGCCTCGTGCTCAGATCCCACAACCACATAGTCAAACGAGCGCACAACCTGCATCATGAGTGGAATCTTAAGACGATCATCGCTCAGCTGCACGTACTGCTTCATACGAGCGCGCAGATTTTTGGCCTTACCAACATAGATGACATCGCCACGGGCATCTTTCCACAGATAGCAACCTGGCTCGGTAGGTACACGCTCCACCTGCTCGGCAATCGAAGGCAGACCCTCGTCTTCGGGACGTGGAATGCGCAAATGCAAATCTGGCTGATGAGCTGCAGGATCTTTGATAGTCATACAAGCAGACCTTAGTCAGCAGCGGCCTGCTTGCCGCCTGTATCCCAAACATATTTCTTGAACTTTGCCACCTGATGATGATAGGTAATTGATGCCCAAAACTGATGACGTAGGGAATCTGCCGCATAATCCAGCGGAAACTTTGCCAGTCCTTGATGATACATATCTAGGATTTGCTCACGCAATGCAGCATCCTTGACGGTCTTACGCACGACTACGGGTGGAATACACGCATAGACAAAAGGCTTATTAGCCTTCTGAACAGGAATGACCTGGCCTAGTACATAGTCTTTTACAAAGAGTGTCACAAAATTCACGCCCGCCAGCGTTAGGTAATAGCTATTGCGCCCAGGACGCGTGTTTACTTCAAAAAATTTATAGCTGCCATCACGCGGATCCAACTTGCAATCAAAGTTGGCAAATCCGTGATACCCTACGCGCTTCAAAAAACGACTAGCATCTGCAATAGCACGCTCATCTCGCTCGCCCAAAATACACACTGGGTTGCCAATTGCTGACGGTGCATGATCTTGCAGTACTACGCGACCCATAGCCGACACACGCACATCACCGTTCTCATCAGCAAAGAGCGTAATCGAACGCAGACTATCATCGTCGCCTGGCACAAACTCCTGCACAATCAGTTCGCGGTCATAGCTTGAAGCTTGCAACGCACCAAAAATTCGCTCTAATTCCTCTGGCGTTTCAACCTCAAAAATCTTCTTTTTGCCTGCAAATTCTGCGTAGTGATAGCGTGCCGAATTGGATGGCTTGGCGATGCAAGGATAGGCAAACTCGCTGGTATCAATGCGTACGTTTGGATCAGCGCAGTCGTAGGTACGCGTCTTTGGATACGGAATTTCCAACTCCTCGCAAAGCGCATAAAAACGCTCTTTTTGCGTAATTTCATCAAGCAGATCAAAGTCAATGTAGGGCACTACAAACCATTGCATCAACTCAGTCTTGTGCTGTGACAAAATACGCGCGTACCAGTCGCCCGAACCAACCAAAATACCTACTTTGTCTTGAGCATCCAGCTGCATCCCCAGCGTACTAAGGTAGGCAATCAGGGCATCTTCTTGATCGATGCCATCTACCACGCGATAGTCAACAAAACGACTGGACGAGGTTGCTTTGACATCTGCTGATGCCAACACGATGGAATTCATTCCGTAGGCCTCATGAAAGCAGCGCACGTATGAATAGCCCAAAATATCGGCACCCAAAACTACCGGCACCAGATGCTCTGCCACGTCTTTTTCACTATGGATATGACGCGCTGCTGCAGCTTGTTGGCTCACAGGACTTCCTTCCCTACTTATACACATACAAATGCGGCGGACCCCCAGCTTGGAACCCGCCGCATTTTGAAGTCTCATGCCTAGATATTAAATGGGCAACCGCCACCGAGATAGCTACCGTACAGCGTAGTCTCCTCAACGCCGCCGTAGTTGGCATGGACAATCTTGCCGTTGCCTACGTAAATCGCAACGTGACCATACCAAAAGACCATGTCACCAGGTCGGCACTGCGAAATTGGCTTGATGTTGGTCATGTTGCGCTGCGCTGCAGAGCTGTGAGGAATACTTAGACCTGCCTGTGCATAAGCCCACTTAGTCAGACCAGAGCAATCAATAGCGGTACCAGGACTATAGGCACCCAGTACATATGGCGTACCAATGCAGGAATATGCTGCCTGAACAATGATAGAGCGCGTACTACCATCAAAATGTGGGTTAACCGTGCCACCGCTGTTTGTATTGTGCGAACTACCATTGTTAGAAGAAGATCCACCACTATTGCTATTGTGCTGCGTATTACCAGCGTTATTAGCATTGTTGCTTTCATGCTCGCGCTGCTGAGCATCAATCTCGGCCTGGGCCTGGCGAGCTGCTTCGGCTGCAGCCTCTGCCTGACGCTTGCGTTCTGCTTCGGCCTCAGCCTCTAAAGCCTTTTGCACCTCAGCCGAAAGGCTATCAATATAGGCCTTTTGATCTGCTTGTTGAGAAGCGAGCTCATCTTGTTGGGCTTGCTTTTGATCAACCAATTTCTGCTGAGAACTCTCTTGTTCTTTGAGTGCATCCTGCTGTTTTTGTAGCTCGGCTTCCTGAGTTTCCAGCTCGCCTTTAAGCTCGGAAATCTCATCAATCTGAGACTTGTCCGCTGCTGCCACTTTGTCGGCGTAGTAGATATTGGAAATCAAGCTCTCCAAGCTATCGGCATCAAGCACAATGCTCAGCAAAGACGTGCCACCCATCTTGTAGTTGGCAGACACGCGATCAGCCAGCACGTCGCGACGCTTATCCAGCTTCTCGGTGTTTTCCTTGATGGAAGTCTTGGTGGTATCAATCTTTTTTTGCGTCTCAGTGATTTTGGTCTTGGTCTGCTCAAGCTGATACTGCGTATCATTAAGCTCCTCGCCTGCTGCCATGAGCTTGGTCTGGATCTCATTCAGATGTGCCTTGGCATCATCAAGTTGAGACTGTAGCTGAGCAGAGGTATCTGCAAACGCGATGCGCGGAGCCATCATTGGTGTACTCGCGGACATAAGTACAAGGCCCAAAACGGCGGCAATATGCTTGCCTTGAATGCGACGCATGATACCAGTTGTGCTGTGCTGCGAATTTTGCATCATTTCACCTTCCTGTATCGCATATGGAAAGCATTTTAGCGCAGACGGCACACCTTCTGCCAAAGCCCATACGCTTAGCAAAGAAAAACACACCGTTCACCGAATTTTTTGATATGTTCAGGACGTCTAAACGTTCTTTTTAACTGCAACGATGCAAAAACCTTCCAAGCGACTGACGTAAAAAGGAGACTTGAGGGAGTTTGAAGATTACCGCTGCCCCAAAGGTTACCAACACCGCCAAGATACCCGAGATGGCAAGTGTCACAAGCGTGCGTACCAAAGACCCAGCAAGTCCCAGCGCCACTAACTGCGCGTTGGCAAAGTAGCCCACAGCTGCCCCAATAGCGCCAAGAACCGTCGACCAAACAGTAGCACCTAATAGCTCGCGAATACCAATATGGCCCAACTCGCGGCGAAGCAGTACAAAGGCAAGCAAATCAATAAAAAAGTAGAACGCCGCCGAACCCAGGGCCACCGCCGCAATACTAATTATGGGGGTTAATAACGCAGTAAATGCCACCTGCACCACCGATGCTGCCACGTTGACCAAAGCAAAGCTTAACATGCGCCGCATTGAGGAAAATACCTTTTGAAAGAAGGTCGACAAACCAAAGAAAGGCAAAGCTAAGGCCAAGAAACGCAGATAGTACGCTGTGATATTGGCGCTTTCACTGTCAAACGCACCCAAACGCAGTAACTGCATCAAAGGTCCCGCAAATACGATGAGATACATCATAAAAGGCAGCAGGGTAAAAAGAATCTGCCCTGCCCCTTTGGTAAAAGCGCGCACATAACTGGTCATATCGTGGCGCGCATACATATCTGATAGCTCGGTAAACATCGCTGTAGTCACAGGAATTGCAAGTACCGAATACGGCAGGGTGTACCACAGACGCGCGTAATACTGCACCGAACTACCTTGGTCGGGCAGAGCCATCAGTGCATAGGAGTTCATAACTGAAACCGTTACAAAAGCGCAGCCCGTCGTAATAAGGGTAGGTACACCAATAGCCAATGTTTCTTTGAGGGCAGGGTCATGCAGGTCAATACGCCAACTAAGATGCACTCCATGACGGTGCAGACTGGGAATTTGCATGACAACCTGTACCAACACGCCCAAGGGATTACCTAGCGCTAGGGCAAGCATTGCCAACGGCAAGTTTGTTGACTGCAGTGCTGCAAACAATAGAAACGATGCAATCGTGATGAAGTTATTAAAGATAGGAGCAGCATTCGACCACAAATAGTCTCGCTCGGCATTAAGCACGCCCGAAGCAACAGACGACAAGCAATACAACAGCACTTCCACTGCAAAGAAACGGAAGAGCCAAACCGCATTGGTCATCTGAGCCTGATCGGTACCTGCCGATTGCAAATAGACCAACTGCCCCGCAAACCCAATACACAGCAGCGTGAGCGCTGCCATCAGCAAAAATACAATGGAAAGCAGATTGGATACATAAGCATTTGCGCCTTCGCGACCCGAGCGCTCTTTGACTGACAGATAGACTGGCAAAAACGCTGTCACAATCATGCCGCCGATTACCAGCTCGTAGAGCTGATTGGGTAGGTTGTTGGCAACGGTATAGCAACTGGATAACAGAGAAGTACCCAGAGCAAAGGCCTGCGCCCAAGTACGGAAAAATCCCGTGATACGACTAATAGCTACAAGCACGCTCATCAGCGCAGCAGAGCGCCCAACGGCTATCTCGGTTGAGATACTATCTGTTGGGTTCTGCTTGGCCACATCCACCGCAGCGCCAGCGGCTGTTGTAACACGCATGCTCTGCTTCCCTAGCGCCATATGCGCTGGTGGCAAAGCTGCTTGGTTTTGACGGGCACGACGAGCCAACTCGGTGGCGGATGTTTGTCTTAGATGCTTGGCAGCCATAAGGTCCTTTCGAGACGTTATGTTCCTATTCTAACCATCGACCGCTGAGGCGGGCGCGCTCGGCAAAAACGCACTAAGATGCTAAGAATACAGAGCGGAAGGAGAGCTCATGTCAACGAATGCTATCTCATCATTTTTGAAGCATCGCAAGCCCTACCTCACGTCGGAGGGACGTCGCGCTCTGCTGAAGGCTGGCGCTGCTGCGGTAGGCGTCGTAGGAGCTGCAGCATTTTTTGTGGCCCCACGTAAGCGCGACTGGCAAACAACCGCCAAGTGGAAGGAAATCGAGAAGCACCGCTACGCACATCGCGGGCTTTTTGACGAACCGCCCTCAGCGCAGGCTTACCCCAAGGGCATGGCAGGAGACCCTTTTAAGGGTGTCGGCAAAGGCGACGGCATCATGCAGTTCCCTGACAAGATTGTGCAGTTCACTGACAAGGTCATCACCAAGAGTCCTGATGCCGTGGTAGCTCCACCACTCTGGAAAGATGACGTCAAAGACTGGGCAAATCTTATGCCCGAAAACTCCCTGCCCGCATTTCGTGCAGCAGCTGAGGCTGGTTATGGTGTCGAGATGGATGTACGCCTCACCAAAGATAATGTGCCTGTTGTTGTACACGATTCTGACCTTGAGCGCGTATGCGGTCGTGCGGGTTTTGTTGAGCAACTCACCCACGAGGAACTCTGCGAATATCGCCTACTAGGCACTGATGAGCAGATCCCCACTTTTGCGCAGGCTATTGCTTTGTTTGATACTGATCCTAAGACCAAGCGCCGTTGTGCACCAGTGCTGATCGAGCTCAAGACTACCGTTACCAACTATGCTGACCTTGTGCGTTTGGTGATGCTAACGCTTGACCGACACGATGTAGATTACTGCATCCAGAGCTTTGACACGCGTGTGCTGTGGTGGCTACGTCGCCACCGTCCTGGCGTGTTGCGCGGACAGTTAAGCGAGGACTTTTTGCTGGATTTGGGTACTGAGAAGTACGGTTTGCCTTTACGTGTAGGACAGTCTTGGCTACTGTGCAATGTGATGGGCAGGCCAGACTATATCTCGTATAAGTTTGCCGATCGCCGTAATCCCTTTGTGTGGCTGGCGACGCGTCTGATGGGCGCACATATGGTTACCTGGATCATACGCAGCGAAGCCGACCTCGCCGAGTCTGAGCGCGAAGGTGCTCCTGCGATTTTCGAGCATATTCGCCCCGATACAAAGTCGAGGTTGAGCAAGTAAGGCGCGTGGAAAGCAGGCATGGTGCTGCAGGACGCGTAGGGCATACCTGCGCGTATGCACCCTGCTCCCGCGCTCCCCCCGCAGACGATTCAATATGCACCTTTTCGCCCGCAAACGGTTCAGTAAGCACCCTTTTACTTGCAGGGGGTTCAATAAACACCCTTGCATCAATTTTTACCTGCACTTTCTCGAGCCGTTTGGCACGCTTTCGAACCCTCTGTGGAAAAGTGACCCCAACGGGTTCAAGAAGCATTCTTTAACAAAGGGTAAGTTTGATGGCACCTTTTTATCTAGTTAACCAGCCAATACCTCAGCGTCATTTTTAATACAAGTAGTGCTTAAAAGTCTTACCCACGCTAGTGGTAAGTATCGTATCAATATGAGACAGATTGATATATATATAACATCAATGAGGTTATTTTTACCTATATGGAGAGTAACCATCCACCAACTTGCCAACATATCCACTTATGGATCAGCTTCACATGTGTGAGGAACAGGTTTCGTCTCCCACTGCTGCCTTGCCCTCGGTGAGCTCGGCGAGCTGCTTCTTGAGTTCTGCGATGGTTTTGTCACGTCGGCGAATATCAGCGTCATACTTGCTGCGGTTTACCGTGGAGCTACCGCTCGGGTCTTTGGGGTCTAGTCCCTCGCCTGCGGGTTGCTCGGTTCCTGCTGCGTCACCTGTTTGCGGGTCGTTGGTGTTAACCTCGCCGCCCTCGGGGTCTTTGGTGTTCTCCTCGCCCTTGGTGGGGTCTTCCAGCATAAATAAACCTCCCTCTTTTGTGCTGAGCCTATCTCAGCAACTAGAAGGGAGGTTAAAAGGTAGCTCACGCAGAAGAGATTAAGAATTGAAGCTACCGAACACATCTGGATAGGCTATTTGTAGACTCGGATAGTACAGTGCCAAGGCTTTAAACTCATCAGGAGTTAGAATCTCCTTTGCGTGCTCATAAGAGTCCCAGTCAGGAGAGGTCTTGTAGTGCGCGGTGTCATCTGCACTAATCTTTTCCTGCGCACTTTCCAAATCTTTGCGGCGTATGCCAAGCTTCTTGCAAATGCCGTTCACGTCTCTAGCGGTCATGCTCGCCTCCTATGATTGCATCGTAGATAGCATCTGCGATTGTGTTGTTATCTGGGCCATGGACTCCGTAATACCTCAGCCCTTCGGCGATGAGCTCATCGTCCTGCATGCCTCGCTCTGCACTGCTAAAAGCATATCTCGAAAAGTCTTTGAGGGTAGTAACCTCTTCCGATGCCAAATCATCAAACTCTATTCTACCGTTTTTAGATGAATAATGTGCTGGAATCTTGGATTTTACCAGCTCATTTGTCACAATTCGGCTGCCTTTTGTCTGCGGTAGATACCTCGCACCATTACGATATGCAATGAGGTTGTTCAGTTCACTTTCCCATTCTTTCTCCGAGAGTAGGCGTTGCGCTGCCATATGTCCTATCTCGTGATATGCAACTTGTTCTATTTGGTCTGTATCTAGCCTGCGGGCTTGCTTTTTGTCAACCTTGAGCAAGAACGAATTACCTCGGCGCTCAAGTCGTGCAATTTCTCCATCGAGGTTTTCTGCGCTGATATATCTGAGTACAGCGGGATTCAAACGCATATCTTTCATAGCAAGTTCAAGGCCAGAGAGTAGCGCCGCTTGCTTCTTCCCCGCTATGCCGCTGAGGTTTGAGCCTTTCGTTATCCATGCGTGGTTTCTCTCGTTAAATAGCGCAAATCTTGCTTCTGTGCGTTCATCTAGGCTCGCACCCTTGCATTTTGCATAGTCGCGCCGCGCTTTTACTGTTCTGCCGCCAAAAGTGCCACCAAACTCGGCACCTTCCCATGCCTTCATGGATGACTTACGCTTCGCGCCTCTCGGCTGTACGTCTAGCTCTGGTGCTTTCTCACGACTGGCATCACGGCGAAGCCATGGTTTGGAAGAGGTAAGTTCACGGAGTTTCTTTTGGCAGTCCCAGATTTTTGCCTTGGCTTCTGCCTTCTCTAGCTCGGTAGCCTCTTCGTTTGCGGCAATGCGTTTGTTCTTGCGTATCTCTGTCTCAAGCGCTCGCTGCTTCTGGATATCCTTGTAGACTTCCTCCCTGTCCTAGCCTGCGTCAAACTACCATTGAGAATCCCATCCCACGCGCCCGTGAAGGGCGCGACGTCGAGACGAACTTCTACGTGGTCAAAGTCGGCAGGTTCCAATCCACGCGCCCGATGCATCCTTAGAGAAAAGCGAGTTGATTAACCAGTCAAAATAACGCTGCACCAAAACTATTGGCAGCAACTTATACGGTGTGAAAGGTTGATTAACCAGTCAAAATAACGCTGCACCAAAACACTATCCAGCGCCTATCCTTTGCCCTATTTGTTGATTAACCAGTCAAAATAACGCTGCACCAAAACCCTAGAGTGTGCAACATAAGGCTAGTAGTCGTTGATTAACCAGTCAAAATAACGCTGCACCAAAACAGAACCTCGCTTAAAGTTTTTGTATTCAGGTTGATTAACCAGTCAAAATAACGCTGCACCAAAACCCGCCTAAAGTAATAGTCAAGCAAAGGGCAGTTGATTAACCAGTCAAAATAACGCTGCACCAAAACATTGTGTAATGCTATGCCTAGAGTGTGCAGGTTGATTAACCAGTCAAAATAACGCTGCACCAAAACGTCAGCTCCACCTAGAACCGCCATAGTTACGTTGATTAACCAGTCAAAATAACGCTGCACCAAAACTGCTACAGCTTTGAGCTAGCACGTGCTGAGGTTGATTAACCAGTCAAAATAACGCTGCACCAAAACAAAGATGCGCGTAACGATGTGGTAGGTGCGTTGATTAACCAGTCAAAATAACGCTGCACCAAAACATAGCTGTTATCGTATGAGCTTCCATCAAGTTGATTAACCAGTCAAAATAACGCTGCACCAAAACCGAGACGCAAAACGCCACACAGACCGACAAGTTGATTAACCAGTCAAAATAACGCTGCACCAAAACAAGGCGTTTGGGCTGAGCTAAAACAGCTTAGTTGATTAACCAGTCAAAATAACGCTGCACCAAAACCATGTCACGCGGATATAAATAAGCCGCTCTGTTGATTAACCAGTCAAAATAACGCTGCACCAAAACTCGACAAGAGGGCGTGCCTCCCCTTCTGCGTTGATTAACCAGTCAAAATAACGCTGCACCAAAACACTTAGCGTCTTACTCGCTGGTAAATTCAGTTGATTAACCAGTCAAAATAACGCTGCACCAAAACTCATGGGAGACAGAAGATGGTAGGCGTGTGTTGATTAACCAGTCAAAATAACGCTGCACCAAAACCACGGCTCCCGAGCAGTCACGATCACCGCCGTTGATTAACCAGTCAAAATAACGCTGCACCAAAACACGAAAATGGCAGGCGTGAAATGAAATCAAGTTGATTAACCAGTCAAAATAACGCTGCACCAAAACGAAGCAGACGACGATGAAGAAACAAGTGAGTTGATTAACCAGTCAAAATAACGCTGCACCAAAACCAAGCAACCTCCCGCTTTTAGGCTTTTATCGTTGATTAACCAGTCAAAATAACGCTGCACCAAAACGAAGCAGACGACGATGAAGAAACAAGTGAGTTGATTAACCAGTCAAAATAACGCTGCACCAAAACCAAGCAACCTCCCGCTTTTAGGCTTTTATCGTTGATTAACCAGTCAAAATAACGCTGCACCAAAACACTGACGCCCGTATCTGTGATAGTCCTTAAGTTGATTAACCAGTCAAAATAACGCTGCACCAAAACCAAGATGAGATGTAGCTGAATCTGCCCGCCGTTGATTAACCAGTCAAAATAACGCTGCACCAAAACCTTCAATTCTCGGCTCCCAAGTCGAGGGTGGTTGATTAACCAGTCAAAATAACGCTGCACCAAAACAAGACTTTGCACTTGATGATTATTGCGACGGTTGATTAACCAGTCAAAATAACGCTGCACCAAAACCCGTTTTCGTCAAACCACACACGCGATTTCGTTGATTAACCAGTCAAAATAACGCTGCACCAAAACTCAAGCGGTGCCATGTCGAGCAATGCATCTGTTGATTAACCAGTCAAAATAACGCTGCACCAAAACGACTACACAGCAGGTGAGCGCCTAAGCTACGTTGATTAACCAGTCAAAATAACGCTGCACCAAAACAGCAAGGTTTATCCAGAAGGCTGTTTTATTTGTTGATTAACCAGTCAAAATAACGCTGCACCAAAACACACTTCGCCATCACGCACAGCGCGAACCTGTTGATTAACCAGTCAAAATAACGCTGCACCAAAACGGCAACCCTGAGAGCTACCTCTGCATGGGCGTTGATTAACCAGTCAAAATAACGCTGCACCAAAACCCGACCCATGGGCGCTCACCATCTCAGAAGTTGATTAACCAGTCAAAATAACGCTGCACCAAAACCACGCCTAAAAAGCCGTCTGCTCAGCCCAGGTTGATTAACCAGTCAAAATAACGCTGCACCAAAACAATACTCGCAAATGCGCAATCAAACTCTATGTTGATTAACCAGTCAAAATAACGCTGCACCAAAACTTCGATTTGGGTTGCCGCCTAAGAGCGGCAGTTGATTAACCAGTCAAAATAACGCTGCACCAAAACGGTTACCGTATGTTGTAGGCACTATGCATCGTTGATTAACCAGTCAAAATAACGCTGCACCAAAACACGTGTGTCATTGGCTACAAGTAGGAGACGGTTGATTAACCAGTCAAAATAACGCTGCACCAAAACGTCTCTCCATTTTATTGATTAGTTCTCTGTGTTGATTAACCAGTCAAAATAACGCTGCACCAAAACCGTCCTATCGCCGCCGCCGACTACGCCTGTGTTGATTAACCAGTCAAAATAACGCTGCACCAAAACTCGACAATTATCTCGCGCGAGGCATTGACGTTGATTAACCAGTCAAAATAACGCTGCACCAAAACACACCTACAATCTCACGCCTTACCTTATCGGTTGATTAACCAGTCAAAATAACGCTGCACCAAAACCCCTGCCACTCGCAATAGGATATCTCCGCGGTTGATTAACCAGTCAAAATAACGCTGCACCAAAACCGATGCGACATACGGGGTCTATGAGGTCGGGTTGATTAACCAGTCAAAATAACGCTGCACCAAAACG
>NZ_DBHHGF010000012.1:40104-67239 GCF_057238325.1 Olegusella sp.
GTTGATTAACCAGTCAAAATAACGCTGCACCAAAACGCATGGGCGAACTTGGATGGAGACGAGCGGTTGATTAACCAGTCAAAATAACGCTGCACCAAAACAATATGCCAGTAAAGATTACGGATTCAGAGTTGATTAACCAGTCAAAATAACGCTGCACCAAAACTACCTCTCCAAGAAGGCGTAGCCGTGGCAGTTGATTAACCAGTCAAAATAACGCTGCACCAAAACCACAAGGAAGCGGACGCTACGGCGATGGTAGTTGATTAACCAGTCAAAATAACGCTGCACCAAAACGGAGATTTAGCAGCTCGTCGTATGACAGGCGTTGATTAACCAGTCAAAATAACGCTGCACCAAAACGCTCTACGGCCAAGTTCTACAACGGTGACGGTTGATTAACCAGTCAAAATAACGCTGCACCAAAACAAGGCTTACGAGTAAGCGCACAAAAATGCGGTTGATTAACCAGTCAAAATAACGCTGCACCAAAACTATCACATCGTGACGCGTATCTTCGACACCGTTGATTAACCAGTCAAAATAACGCTGCACCAAAACGGCCATGCCTATAGCACCACCCCTGATGAGTTGATTAACCAGTCAAAATAACGCTGCACCAAAACAGGTCAAAATGACAAACAAAGCCGTAAAAAGTTGATTAACCAGTCAAAATAACGCTGCACCAAAACATGCATCTCATGAAAAACTTCGGTTGCGAAGTTGATTAACCAGTCAAAATAACGCTGCACCAAAACCTATTGTAGACGAGGTAGACTCAATTCTTAGTTGATTAACCAGTCAAAATAACGCTGCACCAAAACACTGGTCAAAGTTCAAGTCTACAAGCTGTTTGTTGATTAACCAGTCAAAATAACGCTGCACCAAAACTTGGTGCCGACAACAATCTTTGCGCCCGCGAGTTGATTAACCAGTCAAAATAACGCTGCACCAAAACCTATTGTAGACGAGGTAGACTCAATTCTTAGTTGATTAACCAGTCAAAATAACGCTGCACCAAAACGGGGCTGAGAAGCGAGAATGACGTGTCCTCGTTGATTAACCAGTCAAAATAACGCTGCACCAAAACGCCTATGCCGTTGTTCAGCGCAATGCTATGGTTGATTAACCAGTCAAAATAACGCTGCACCAAAACCGATTGTGCAAAATCTCGCTGCAAAAGACGGTTTTTTGACTGGTATGCACTACATCCAATTCTCAACAAACCCCTGGTCAACGACTAATTTTCGTTCGTGTTGATACTGAGTCTCATCATTCCAAGATTCTAGCAAAAGTAATTCAATTCCATAAAAAATTGCCTGTTCAAAGAGGGTTTCAAGCTCATTTTTATTAAAAAAACTTTTCATATTTACCAAAACCAGTGGCTTGTTGAAATTAATATCCGCACAGAGCCCAAAGAAACTAATAAAATTATCAAGGATCGACTCACCTTGGTCGACTGAAGGACCAAAGCAGAATGCCTTTAGGAACGTTGCTAAGCTCCAAGATGTATTGAAACTATATGTTCCCCAAAGCGTTGTGTTTAGATTCTCACAATCCATAATTAATTGTCTAGAGATTTCGGTAGACGTTTCAGCTCGCTCAGTATCCTGTTCTAAAGCGCTTGAAATATGTTCATATAGCTTTCCTAGAAACACTCTATCCATGAGAGGAAGAGCAGGCAGTGTATTAATTACAAGTACAGCTCTTTTTGGAGAAATCTTTTTCTCGTCATTCTCCCAAAACCTATAAGGCTCTATTGCTTCCTCTCCTTCCTCTGATATTAAAGAGGAAATAACTCTGGAAAATAACTGTCGATCTTCAATTTGCAAGGTCACAACTTGGTCTGCCGAGAAGCATATTGTCTCTTCCAGCCTCGTAAATTGTAGTTTCATAACACTACCAAGGAATCCGTATCCTCAAGCTCTTTTCGGTTAACAGGTCCGCCAGCAATAAACTCAATAGTTTCATATTGCTTTTCAGTAATTTTTAGGACCTGTACTAAGCCTTCGGGAGGCTTGTTGGAATGTAACTGAGCTATCAATCCATCTGCAATCCGACTATTTATCGCCAGTTTTGAATAGACAGACTCCTGCATCATGAGATAGCCATTTTTTAATAAGTATTTTCTGAACAAACGATAATTTTTCTTTTGTTTATATGTATCATTTGGCAAATCAAAAAAGACAATAAGTCTCATCAGACGTACCCTTTGCATCATTGAACCTCATAGATTTCAATATCATCAGCCGATAGTTTTCTATCAAGACAGTCAACACAGTCTTTTACATACATCTTTATCACTGATGCCATTTTGTATGTCCCATCCTTGTAATTAACAAGATGACTGAGCGAATCAATCAAGAGACACCTCATCGGTTTGTTGAAATCATCAAGTCCTGAGGAAACAATTAGATAGTCAATAAAGGGACGGAATGGTTCCATTAAATCACATGCAAAATTCCAGTGATTATTACGCCCCTTATGGCAAATACCTACATGGGTAAGGTAGCCGTGCGAAATCAGTTCACGTGAAACTCGGGATAGTAATACTGAGTAGCCGTAATTTAGGCTTGCATTAATCCAGTTCTCAGAATCGCGAGTGAAGTCGGCTCCAAAAAGTGAAGCAAAATAAAGTGCAGCTGCGGTAGCTTCACGGTTTGTAGGATCCCCTGAGCGTACCTCCTCCGCATACTGCTTCAACCGCTGTTCTCCTGCAGGAATTTCAAGCAGCGCTAACACTTCTGCTTGCTTTAAAATCTTGTGACGAATTACTTTTTGCCAAAGCCGCTTTTTTGAAGGCAAACTCCATTTCAACTGGTTTTCAACACCTTCTAGACAGTTATATGATCCATGCAAAGGTAAAGAAACCGCTTCAGGGAAACGTTTTTCATTACAAAAAGAGACGGGGATCTTGTTTTGCGCAAGTTCAGCCATGAGATAGCCGCTTACATAAACCTGTGTTGTTCCAAATGTAAGTGTTGAAATCTCAGACAAGTGAATCTTGGTGGTTACATCACCCGTTGTAACCACCAAATAACCACCTGAATACGAACACTTTGCACGGCTCTCAATACAGACAGCTCTAAATCCCATTTTTCAGGTCCTCAAATGAAACTCTCTGCTCGAACATGCCAGTAATTGAGGGGTAGCACCAAGTTATATCTTCAAGCAACGTGGCAATATTTGGACGCATAAATCCTGATTGTTTTGATCCCCCCAAATCACTTAAGTCACAAGATTGCTTTGCGCCATTTATGACACCGAGTAAATTATTTACTACATTAGATGCGGCGTTTTCATCCAATTCATCTAATTTATCCTCAAATCGACTGAAATTAATTAACTCAGCCTGTCGGCTACAATTGTTCTCAATAGTAGTAACAAGAATTTTAATAATTGATATAAGTTTTTCTCTTGACAGTTCTCTAGGATGTTCGATAGCGGTACCAATTTCTTTTGCCATATCTATCCCACAAGCAAATTCAACACCAGATAAAATGACGTTCTTATTACCAGTTCTCCCTCCAAGATAAAAGGGAGTGCCATCTAACAGGAACTTCTGACGTAAAGGAACTTTACCCCTTAGAATCTTTGCAGTAGAACATCTCTTTATCGCTGCAATAGAATTAGCAAAATCCACTAGTAGCTGGGGTTGTTCTTTAACCTGTTTCGCAAGATATACAGGAACACCCTCAAAAAAGTATTTATCCCTTCCTCTTGCATCCTTTGCAACAAAGGCAAAGAAGTATGCGTTAAATGCGGTATTAGTTCCACCATATTTTCTGGGATCAAGATAACCTTCTTTCCCAGATTGCTTAAGAGGAATTTGTAAGTTTTTCCCGTTTTTTGTATCCAACGGAGAATAGATAGTTTCCTCCCAATAAGCCCCTGTCTGCTCCTCAGGCATCCGAGTGATAAAACAATCTTTGTAACCTAGCACGCAACGCATACGCGCAATCTCAAAACTGGCGTCCCAACCATCTCTGAATATCTCTCCAGTTTCTCTATCGAAACCATCGCGCATAAAACTATCAATTATAAAGCCTGATTTACCTGCAAAGAACTTACCTGAAGCTTTACCTTCTTTTGCAAGCTGTTTTATATATTTATTAATAAATTCTCTGTTGATACCATCTTGCCATCGAGGGTAACGGATACTGATAAAGCGAGCTACTTGACAGGCGAGATACGCATCATGCGCGTGGTGATAATCATTTAATTCTCTGCACTTGACAAAACCGCAGCGATCTCGAAGATTGTGCGAGAGAGATGCGCGGAGTGATACAACTTCCGAACTTTCATATCTCTGCTCGCACATTTGCCTTACAAACTTAACAATTTGACTTGTCTCAACAAGCTGCCGATTAATGAAGCCTTTCATCATGCGATCGCTGATCTCAGTGCATGTCAAATTGCGAAACTTTTTATCGGAAATCAGTCCTGCTCGATGAAGCTCTTGCCAACGCCACTTCTGACTACGAATGATTGATTTATCTAGAAGAAGTGAATCCAGCTTGATTTGATTTTCACTAGCAAGAACGAGCGCCTTATTGTCCAGGCTGTCATCTTTGATATAGCACTGCGGAATAATGTGGTCGATTTGATATTCACTCAGACGATTAATGTCCAAAGGTTTACCCGAATACAAAGACTTCCCGCATTGCTGGAAATAGAGCATTAAACGTTCACTATCAAGTAAGTCTTTCTTTTCCTCAAGCTCCTTTTTCAGAGAAGGATCAAAAGTAATTACATCTGTCTTGAGAGCAGAAATCGCTTCTTTTAGCTTGACATAGCGTTTTTTAGTACGTTTCCCGCTATTTTTCTCGTCTCGATCCCTAGTAACTTCAATAACAATACGAGTCGGTTCTTTTCCTGCAATATGTACGATTTCGTCCAAGATGCGCATTGCTTGATTAACGCTGCGCCGCAGGGCAGGAGATCCCGGCAAATCCTCTACCGACAATAGCAACCCAGATTCCTTTGTACGTTTTTTATTAATCTCATCAATACGATCTTGGAATCCAAAGTCCTTTTCTCGAAGTATTTCCATAAAGTTCATCGCATCGAGATGATGACCTGGACGGGGATCACCATCACGCATAACATCCAAAATACTTACTCGCCCAAAAGGAGTTTCGCGCTTTATACCAGTGAGAAGTTTGGAGGAAAGCCTTCCCCACCCTGCATAGGGTTTGCGCATAATACTAGCAATCTGTTTTTCGCTTAACTTATCACCAAATGTACGCTGAAGCTTTTGTAGTAACAGCTTTTTATCTTCAAATACAGTTACCCAAAGGATAATTTGCTCAATTTCATTCCTCGTCAAAGAGCAAACATCTTCAAGACCATCCACCCCAAGTAAGTTACAAAAATCGTTATAAGAGTTCAGTTTGGACTCAAAGGCATTTTCGGCTTGAGTGCCGCTAATTTTTACGTTCGTTACTCCATGATTAATTTCAAGCCAAGCCGCAATAGCTTTGTGAGTAACCCTCTTTCTCTTCTTGAAAAGCTGTTCAAGAATTTCTATTCGATCTGAACTATCGAAACGATGAGCGTCTCCATCGCCTTCGCCCCACCGAGCTCCATTTAGCTCATTGAGCACACAAAACTCTTCATAAAGAAGTGAACACCTAGGAACCACAGGCTCACCATAGAGATACGTGCACGTTCCGGTCATCCTACGAATAAAACGTTCTGCAGTTTCTTCTGAGTCTATTACTTCATCGACGTTCCAAGGATATGCCTTTTCATGCTCCATCCCAGGTTTACGTACCGACCATGCAAACTTTCGCTTTGGGTCTATCGGATTTGTAGGATAGGAATTGTTCGGGTCATGACCACCATTAAGCGGACCAACATAATATGGAATCCTTGAACTAACAAGCTTTTCAATAAGGTCTTGCTGCTCTACTAAAAAAGGATAGTACTTTCCCTGCTTCTCGATAATCTGGTGCATCTCCTCGAGATGTAGTTGATAAGGAATGGCACCATTTGCACGAGTTTTTTGCTTTATAAGAAACTTAGGATCATCCTCAAGTCGCTGCTTAATCTTCTGATATCGCTTGTCTGCTTGAATTGCTGAACAATCATCAAACACTCTCTTCAATTCTTTAACAAGCTCTTCCCTCGTAGTGCCTTGCTTATTACAGAGAGACTCTCCCAGGATGTAACCTGTATAACTTGGCTTTGCAACCTTATTGAAGTCGTAGTCCCCATTGGCAAATTTGGGACCGCGAAAGAGCCTCCTATATTCTTTTAACCCTAGATACTCACGAACCAGCGCCTTAACGATTCGTAAGTCCTTTTGATGTTGCTCATAAGAATCAATCAACGAAGCAGAAATGCTTTGCTTACCTGCAAGTAAATCTGAAAGAACATACGCTGAATACGCATTTTTCAATGCTCCTAGAACGGAAATAAAATCCTCGGGACATAGTGAGATAAGAACATCATATTTATCATCATCCCAGATATATACATTTGTTCCCTCTTGATTTTCCATTCCAAACGCAAGCTTAGAAAACTCAACCTTCTGACCAATACATGCTTTCGCAAACAGCTTCGCCATCGCACGATCAGACACATTTAGTGCAGCAACGATTCTGTCAAGGCGCTCACCATTCCTCAAGCCCTGTTGTTCAAGTGCCATTTGCAGGTCAGCAGTATTGGGAGCGCATGTTACTGCAGACTCGTCTTCATGCAGCGAGAAATATTCCTCGAGCGCATTAGTCAGGTCAATCGCAGCTGCTCCAGCATTTGCATTTGCTGCACGCAAATCTTTATTATTCTCTTGGAGAAAATTGCCACGATACTTAACGATGTTATGTAGGGCAAGATAAACTAGGCGGATATCTGCCTTTTCACCTAACTCCATGAGATGTTTCCGCAAATGCCAGATAGTAGGAAATTCTTCGTAATAATCTGACTCTTTGAAATCTTTATCATTAAATAATGGATAGCTGTACTCTGTATAAAAATTAGGGTTTCTATCAGCTTTGATAAGTCTGCTTTGGTTCAGCCTAATGAAGAATTCTGGATCAACTTTTTCAATTTCTGGAATAAAGAGCTCTTGGAGCTTTTCGATACGCTGACGACGTCTTGCGTAGCGTCTGCGTTGTGCACGCTTTTGTCTAGTTGTTGCAGCTGTATCCGAAGAAGGAAAAAGACGAGATCCCCAAGTCGGCTTTCCTTTAAAGTGCAGAATGTCTCCAGTGCTAGCGTCAGTAACTGCCCAACCTACTGAACCTGTACCCAAATCGAGACCAACAGCATATTCACCGACATTTCGAAGATTCATTCTTGCTACCTCTCCTTTTCCCGCTATAATCGAGATTACTTTGATTACCAGTCAAAGTAACGCTGCGAGTCAAAATAAAGGCTTGCCCTTAATGTCCCTACGGGGACGCCTCGTAGGAGGCTTTGCTTCTAGCCGACGGCTAGAAGCAATTTTTTACTCCGCTTCTTAATATATCGCCATCGAGGCTTTATAAATTTTTATTAGGTAAGCTTTTAGGTAAGCGGTAAATTATTTGTAAAAGGGTAGATTGCATATAATTCTGTCTGTCTATGCCACAATAACCCCAAACGCATCCCCATCCCGCCAAAGGACACCTATGAATCGCAGCGAGCTGCTTGCATATGTCAAAAACGAATACGGTATCGAGCCAGAATACCCTTGGATGTCGATGCCTGATAATGCAATTTTGCGCAATACGCATAATCGAAAATGGTTTGCAGCTCTGCTTCGCGTTAAACGTAGTCAGTTGGGACTTGCAGGAGATGAACTCGTAGACATCGTCAATCTCAAAGTAGACCCTGCTGACGGAGCAGCACTTACACTCGGCGACGGAATATTTCCTGGCTACCACATGAACCATCGTCACTGGATCTCGGTTCTGCTTGATAGTAGCGTGCCAGATGGACTGATTGAGAGCCTCATTGCGGATTCTCGCGCACTGACAGCGTAAGCAATTCTCAGCAGAAGGCGACGAGCTAAGCCATGCAAAGCCCTATCCAAAACTACATTGACCAGCAGCCTGATGAGAAAAACCCCATCTGCAAGGACTTTATCGAATCTTTCGTGAGACGCTTCCCGCAGCTGAAGAAAAGATTTTCTAGTCAGTGCCCAAAAAAATTTTACGTTGGCACGCACGTACAAAATAAGACTTTCCTTAATTAGACCTTATTAAATATGAGAGGATAGCTACCCCTATTCGCTCTGAGGGTCGATGTGCGCCATTGCCCTGTTTTTGAGTCTCAGTGTTTTCGCTGGTAAAAGACCTATTTTGAAAGGCAGCTATTTTCCCGTGTTTTGCCGCACTTTTTGGTTTTAACAAACTCGCTGGTAGATGACATATGTCCATATTTCAAACATAAATATCTTATCCAATAACAGAGCTAAATGGCGCAAACCGTCTCTCAGAGCGAAGAGGGGTCAGAAAAGCTAGTTACCACGGCCATATGTTAAGGATAGGAACCGCCTCGCTCCATGCATTTGCGTCATGTTTTCCTATACACGGGTAATATCGGCGTAGCTTGCTCCGAGGAAACCAAGTAATGCATCCGGCTCTACCATCAAAGATAAGCCGCGTCGCCCACCCGACACTGAAATGCGCTCAAACAGCTGAGCAGTCTCATCAATCAAGGTTGGCAGTTGTCGTTTCATACCAATAGGAGAGCAACCTCCGCGCACATACCCTGTCAAACCTTCCAGCTCGCGCCAAGGAAAAAGCGACAGAGACTTCTCCCCTGCCGCAGCTGCAGCTTTTTTAAGATCGACTTTCTGCGCTACAGGAATGCAACACACAACATGGTTTCCCGACGGCGCCACGCACACCAAAGTCTTAAACGCCGAATCAGGATCCTCGCCAGCTTCACGTGCCATGCGTACGCCCAAACCACGCGAGATATCCTCCTCACCTTCAAGTTCGAGCACCTCATAACTAATGCCAGCACGATCCAGTTCGCGCATCGCATTTGTCTTTTGTACCTTGTCTTTTTTTGCCATGTAGCTCCCCTAGCCAAGCAAAGCAGTAGTGTCTCAAATAAAAAACCACCGCAGCACTTAGCTCTTCTTTGCTTTCATACGAGCACGATCGCGTTCAAGGATAGGTGCCAAATACTTGCCGGTATAGCTCTCGGGCACCTGCACCACCTGCTCGGGCGTGCCATAAGCAACAATCGTGCCGCCACCCGCTCCGCCTTCTGGTCCAAGGTCGATAATACGATCTGCCATCTTGATTACGTCAAGGTTATGTTCAATGACAAGCACCGTATTACCTGCATCTACTAGACGTTCCAACACGTCAACTAACTGACGCACATCCTCAAAATGCAAACCCGTTGTCGGCTCGTCAAGGATGTAAAAAGTGCGACCCGTCTGCTGGCGATGCAGCTCTTTTGCCAGCTTTACACGCTGAGCCTCGCCACCAGATAACGTTGTTGCGGGCTGACCCAGATGTACATAACCCAAGCCCACATCATAGAGCGTCTTGAGCTTATTTTTAATCTTTGGAATGGCCGAGAAAAACGCCAAGGCCTCAGTCACTGTCATGTCCAACACGTCCGAGATCGACTTGCCATGATAGAGAACTTGCAAAGTCTCTCGGTTATAACGCTTGCCATGACAAACTTCGCAAGGCACATAGACATCAGGCAAGAAGTTCATCTCGATCTTGATTTGACCGTCGCCCTTGCAGGCCTCGCAGCGGCCACCCGATACGTTAAATGAAAAACGTCCTGGGTTGTAACCACGCGCACGACTCTCGGGAGTCGAAGCAAAAAGTGCACGCAAATCGTCCCAAAGTCCAATATAGGTTGCAGGGTTTGAACGAGGTGTACGACCGATGGGTGACTGATCGATATCAATAACCTTGTCGATTTCTTCTACACCCTCAAGTTTGCGATAAGGACCCACGGGTCGTTTGCTACGTTGAATCGCATTGGTGAGTGCAGGTGCCAAAGTATCTGTAACCAGCGAAGATTTACCCGAACCTGACACCCCCGTCACCACCGTAAGCGTGCCGAACTCGACTTTGGCATTAACGCCACGGAGGTTATTGGCAGTCGCACCCCTAATTTTAAGTGCACCACGACCAGGATTGCGGCGACCCTCAGGCAGTGCCACCATACGCTTGCCAGTAAGATAGGCCCCCGTCAAGGAATCAGGGTTAGCAGCAATTTCAGCTGGTGTACCTGCGGCAACAACTCCACCACCATTTTCACCAGCACCAGGACCCATATCGATAACATAGTCTGCCGCACGGATTGTGTCCTCGTCGTGCTCAACCACAATAACCGTATTACCTTGGTCACGCAGGTTACCTAAGGTTGCAATCAGACGGTCGTTGTCACGCTGGTGCAGACCAATTGATGGCTCGTCGAGAATATAGAGTACGCCCATGAGACCAGCACCAATTTGGGTTGCCAGACGAATACGCTGGGCTTCGCCGCCAGATAACGTCGCTGCTGCACGAGAAAGCGTCAGATAATCCAAACCCACATTCACCAAGAATTGCAGGCGGGCAAGGATTTCTTTCACGATAGGAGCCCCGATGAGCTGCTGACGCTCAGTCAAATGCAGACCACGGAAATACGTCAGAGCATCTTTACAAGAAAGCTCGCAGAGTTCCCAAATATTGCGTTCGGGCACACCCTCACCCTTTGCATTGACGCCACCAATGGTCACCGCAAGATACTCGGGTTTGAGTCGCGCGCCATGACAAGTAGGGCAAGGTACTTCGCGAATATATCGATCCAGTTGTGCACGCATGCTATCTGAGCTCGTCTCTTGATACTTGTCAAAGAGAATCGAGTGCACACCAGAAAACTGAATTGTCCAATTGGTATCACGACCATCACGAGTATGGTAGTCCACGCGAATCTTGGCTGATCCCGTACCATCAAGCAGAGCAGTACGCACTTTTTTTGGTAGGTCTTGCCAAGGAGTTTCAGGATCAACATCAAAATGACGACATACAGCAGCCAAAATCTGTGGATAGTAGTTGGAATGACCAAAGATGCTGCCAAAAGCCCCACTTGCTACAGACAAGCTGGGGTCTTCAATCAACGCTTCGGCATCAACCATACGCTTGGTACCCAAACCATCACAGTCGGGGCAGGCGCCATAAGGTGCATTGAAAGAAAAATCACGCGGCTGCAAATCACCAATAGAATGACCATGTATTGGGCAAGCAAGGTCAAGAGAGTATTCCAGCAAATCACCCTCGCTACCCTCGGGTGCATCGCGCTCAGGAAGCAGGTAAAAGGCTACCCTACCCTCCGCAAGACGTGTTGCTTGCTCAACAGCTTCGGCGATACGCCCAAGTGAATTTTCCTTGATAACTACGCGGTCTACCACAACCTCAATACTGTGTTTGAACTTCTTGTCCAAACGAATTTCTTCTCCGCCAAGCTCACGAATTTCACCATCAACACGCACGCGCGAAAAACCTTCTTTGGCAAGATCTTCAAAAAGCTTGGTGTACTCACCTTTGCGACCCACAATCACGGGTGCCAGCACGTAGGCACGACGACCCATGCCCGCCTCGAGAACCTTATCCGATACCTGATCGGTAGTCTGACGCTCGATGACACGACCGCACTCAGGGCAGTGAGGCACACCTACACGTGCATAGAGAAGTCGCAGATAATCATAGATTTCTGTAACAGTACCTACGGTGGAGCGAGGATTGCGCGAGGTTGTTTTTTGATCGATGGAAACCGCCGGCGACAAACCATCAATAGAATCGAGATCTGGCTTGTCCATCTGTCCTAAAAATTGGCGCGCATAGCTGGAAAGACTCTCGACATAGCGGCGCTGACCCTCAGCATATATAGTGTCAAATGCCAAGCTCGACTTGCCTGATCCCGACAAACCTGTAATAACCACAAGTTTGTCGCGAGGGATGGTGACGTTGATATCGCGCAGATTGTGCTCACGCGCTCCGCGAATAACAATGCTTTCCGAAGCCATACGGCGCCTCACTTATCTACATGTCCCTACGACATCACCCAAGATGCCCAAGGACAAATCGTGATGAATTCTTTTTAAATTCTAGCAACTCAGCAGGACAGCATAGATTCCCTATTGTGCCACCCTGTCTGTTTGGGGGCAGTTGCAATCGGCAGCTGCGATAGTTTGCTGTGATGTGCTCTGCTTTTCCACGCCAAACTCGCGACTCACCGCGTCAAGGCGAGCTTGAAGTTCGGGGCTCGTACGCAGCAAAACACCCCAATTAGCATCGTCTGCCGGACACGTCCGACGGTCGCCAATGATATGTGCCGCAATACCCACAACGGTGGAATTTTCAGGCACAGGTTTAACCACAACACAACCAGCTCCAACGTTGGAGCAATCACCAATCGTAATATCGCCCAACACAATGGCACCTGCACCGATGAGCACACCTGCGCCCACTGTGGGATGGCGTTTGCCTGTTGCAGCAAAGCTCTTACCTGTCATGCCCAATGTCGCGCCCTGGTAGATAAGACAATCATCTCCCACAATGGCAGTTTCGCCGATCACCACACCCACGCCGTGATCCACAGCAAAGCGACGTCCAATATGGGCAGCAGGATGGATATCCGAACCATAACGACGGCGGGTACGACGATGTGACAGACGTGCCAAAAACGTATGACCATGCTGCCACAGCCAATGTTGCCAACGATATGCCCAAACAATACGCAAGCCCGCTGAAAACATAATCACACGGGAAAGCGAAGTTGCCGAAGGATCACGTGCAAACACTGCATCAAGATCTTCGCGCATCAGCTGACGCAGGGGTACACCTTCGGCCGTTGGCGCACTTGCGTTGATGGGGGTTGGGGTGATTGGTGCCATGCTTAGAACTCCATTGAGAGGTAACGTTCACCCGTATCGGGCAAAATTGCAACGATAGTTGCTCCAGCATAGTTTTCGCGAGAGGCAAGCTCCAAAGCCGCAGCAACCGAGGCGCCTGAGGAAATACCCACAAGCAGACCGAGTTTCTCTGCAAGGAGTTTTTTAAGCTCAATGGCGCGCGCAGATGTTACAGGAAGCACCTCATCAATAAGATCTGCATCATAGTTTTTGGGAACAAAGTTGGCACCTATACCTTGAATTTTGTGAGGACCAGCAGGTTTACCAGCGAGCACTTGAGATTCTGCAGGTTCGGCAGCAATTGCTCGAACGTCAGCGTTTTGCTCTTTGAGGTAGCGAGCAGTACCTGAAATTGTGCCACCCGTGCCGACACCCGCCACAATTGCTGTAACGCTTCCATTGGTATCACGCCAAATTTCGGGGCCCGTAGTCTCATAATGAGCCTGTGGATTGACAGGATTGGAAAACTGACCTGCAATAATGGAGGCAGGGATTGCTGCGTGCAACTCTTCGGCCTTGTTGACTGCACCTGCCATACCCTCGGCACCAGGCGTAAGGACAATCTCTGCACCATAACTTGCAGCAAGACGGCGACGCTCAATACTCATAGTATCGGGCATCGTCAAGATAAGATGATAGCCTCGAGCGGCAGCAAGCATTGCAAGACCAACGCCGGTATTACCCGAGGTGGGCTCAATGATGGTACCACCAGGAGCGAGACTGCCATTTTTTTCGGCTGCATTGAGCATAAAAAGCGCAACTCGATCTTTGATAGATCCACCAGGATTTTTGGCCTCATACTTACCAAGAATGCGAGCAGAGCTGTTAGATGCTAGGGCTGACAAATCAATAAGAGGCGTAGAGCCAATAAGGTCTTCTACACGATTTGCAATCTTCATGATGTACTCCTCTTCCAAGCAAATGAGCAGGTCAAATCTCCCCTGATTTGGCAATGCCCATTCCGACGCATGTAGACAAAAACAACAGTAGTGTTCACCCACGAGCGGCGTATTTTTCTACCGAGTCACTATACCCTTAATTCCTACTTATAACGTATGAATATCCCTTTATGTAACAAAAGACGCGCACACAAAAGACGCGCGGCCCAAACATGAGTCGCGCGTTATTTTTTTTGCTGCTTTGTGCGTCGCAATCATACACAGTTCTGCTCTACTGATGCCTCGTTTTGCTCGTGGACTAACCAGCCAGAATCCCTATATGTGGCAGGCAGGTTGGAACTGATGCCATCTGCTCGCAGACTAACCCTCAATACGGCGCACGCGAAGAACTCCGGCAATATCTCCTAGACGCTCTGCTGTATCATGCGGCATTGTCTCATCAATATCCAGCAGCGTCACCGCATACGCACCACGGCTCTTGTTGGCAAGATTTTCGATGTTGAGTCCTGCTTTGCCAAAAAAGCCTGTAATTTGAGACAGCATATTAGGCTCATTGCGATGCAACACGCATACGCGAGATGCAGTTTCGCAAACACCTAAATCAATAGCTGGGAAATTGACAGAATTGGTGATATTGCCATTATCGAGATAGTTCTGAAGCTGCTGTGCCGCCATGAGTGCGCAGTTATCTTCTGCTTCCTCGGTAGAGGCGCCAAGGTGTGGCAGGACAATTGCTCCAGATAGGTTTGCCGTCAGGGGATTTGCAAAGTCGGTCACATATTTATGCAACTTTCCAGCCTGCAAGCTTGCTGCAACTGCTTCTTCATCAACCACGATATCGCGGGCGAAGTTGAGCAATGTTGCACCTGGCTTCATGCGAGCGATTATATCGACCGAAATCATCTTGCTCGTCTTGTCGCCTGCAGGTACATGTACAGTCAAGAAATCACTTTGAGCAGCAAGTTCACCCAGATCAGAGGTATTGCCTACCTGTGGGCTCAAATGCCAAGCGCTGCTCAGCGACATGTAAGGATCGTAACTAATGACCTTCATGCCAAGGTCGATTGCAGCGTTTGCCACACGCCAACCAATGGCACCCAAACCCACGACGCCAAGTGTTTTACCTGCGATTTCATGACCAGCAAAGGCTTTTTTTGCCTTCTCAGCAGACTTGGCAATAGCAGGATCACGAGCATTTTCCCGCACCCATGCAGCACCGCCAAGTAGGTCGCGCGACGCGAGCAGCATGCCCGCAAGCACAAGTTCCTTGACAGAATTTGCATTGGCACCAGGAGTATTAAAGACGACAATGCCTGCTTCCGAGCAACACTCCAACGGGATGTTATTAACACCAGCGCCTGCTCGAGCAATAGCGCGTAGGCTGGGCGGAAACTCCATGTCGTGCATTTTTGCGGAACGCACCATTACGCCCGCTGCATCATCTAGCTGATCGGTAAGGCTATAACCAGTGCGGAAGTTATCAGTACCAACAGCAGAAATTGCATTGAGACAATAAACCTTGCGGTCTTTCATACGAATCTCCCCTATTTTTGTTGCAGCAAGTTTTGTTGCGACAAGTCGCGGTCTGAACTTTTATTTGTGAACACCCTATTTATGTACAAGTTCAAAGTCGCCCATAAATTTAACTAAGGTTTCAACACCCTGCTTGGGCATCGCGTTATAGATACTGGCGCGCATGCCACCAACGCTACGATGACCTTTGAGATTGACAAGACCCGCAACGGTTGCCTGCTTTACAAATTCTGCATCAAGCGCCTTGTCACCCGTTATGAAAGGCACATTCATAAGAGAGCGATCCTCCGCACGGACAGTACCCTTAAACAACGACGACGCATCAAGGAAGTCATAAAGAAGCTGGGCTTTTTCAATATTGAGCTGCTTCATTGCTGCAAGTCCACCCTGCTTTTTGAGCCACTTAAAGACGAGACCGCAGACATAAATATCCCAACAATTAGGCGTGTTATAGAGAGAACCTTTATCCGCCTGAGTCTTCCACTTCATTACGGTCGGAGTACCAGGCAATACATCATCACGAATAAGGTCTTCGCGAATGATATTGATAGTCATACCTGCAGGGCCAATATTCTTTTGGACGCCGCCATAAACGACACCATAACGAGAGATATCCATTGGCTCCGAGAGGAAACAGCTTGATACATCAGAAACTAATATCTTGCCGCGAGTGCAAGGCAGCTGGTGAAATTTTGTGCCATAGATGGTGTTGTTTTCACAGATATAAACAAAATCAGCCTTCTCATCAATTGCGAGTTTTGAACAGTCAGGAATGTAGCTGAATGTTGCATCTTCGCTGCTTGCTACTACGTTTGCTTGACCGTATAGCTTGCCTTCTGCATAGGCCTTTTTGGCCCACTGACCTGTGATGATATAATCAGCCACACAGTTTTTCATAAGGTTCATGCACACAGCCGCAAACTGATGATGCGCCGAGCCACTGAGAAACAGAATTTTGTAATTATCGGGAACAGCAAGAAGCTCACGGAGATCAGCTTCGGCTTCGTCGAGAATCTCCTGAAAAACAGCGGAACGGTGACTCATTTCCATAACGGACATACCACAGCCGCGATAATCCAGCAGGTCAGACTGGCAAGACGAGAGAACTTCTTCCGGTAGCACGGCTGGCCCTGCGCTGAAATTGTATACGCGACTCATACGTCCTCTATTCTCTCTATCGTTGCAGTTTGCGGTCACACGACCGCTCTGGAAACTATCGCACAGCTTTTTGGACAGACGCGGATTTGTTACGAGCTGACATGGAAGCGTTACGTTCTCATAATCTTTATGTCATGCAGCGCCTCTGCTTGGCAGCATTTAATCTTCGTGTCGGCAACACCATACCTGACGATATGCAATCCGCTTGTTACCTATCATCTTGCATCTAGCAACATTCGAACCGCCTAAAGTTGCCACCCAAATCGTTAACCTTTACAGGGGAACAGTTTCGTTTGGCAAAAGCCACGTTCTGTTTCACGCAGCGCCGTTCTGCTTGCCAAAAGCCACACTTCATTTCAAATGGCGCAGCTCTGCTTGCCCAACGCCACGGATTCTTTCAATCGAAGTAGCTCTACATGCCAAACGCCACGTTCTGTTTCAGAAAAAATGTCAAACGCCACAGATCTCTTCAGCGGTCTTCACGTTTGCACAGGTAGATTTTTTTCGCGTGAAACAGAGTGTGGCTTTTGGCTAAAAAAGTGAAGTAGAATGTGGCTTTTGGCACCTAGCATGAAACAGAGTGTGACTTTTGACACCTGGCATACTCAGGATATAGAGGATGAGGAATTATGAACCCTTCGATAGCACGCGAGGAATTGTGAACCTAATTTACGGTTAGGCGGCTAGGTGTCAGACATCACCAGCAAGCACCCTGAAGTTTGCTAGTGGCGCGTCTTCAAATCGCCGGGGACAAAAGACATCACAAGCTGCTGAGCTTGCTCCTCGCTTAAATTTGCATATTTTTTTGCTGGGAAGGTTGCGCGCAGGCCTTGGATACTGCCTGAACCCACATAAGAAATATAGACTGCAACGATTGCTTTGCCGTCCTTATCTTTTTCAGCCTGAACTACCAGACAGTATGAGACACTGTCGCCTTCATCTACTAAAACATCAGGCTCCATTGAGCTATCCGCTGACTTGGTATATGCATCAGCCACTGCCTGAGCCCCGAGATTAGCAGTATTTTCCTTTGCCTGCGCAACAAGATCCATTTCCCAGTTTTTGCTGTTAAAATGCACCGAAGTCTCGGTCTCATCTAACTTTTTGAGGTCTTTGCAAAACGATGGATCGAATGTAAAGCCATATTTTTTATTGGCATATGCTTCGGTAGATACCGTCTTTGTTGTTGCATTCGAGCCTTCAGCAGAACCCTCCTTGGACTCTTGGGTATCAGTAATATCAGTATTAGCTGCATCTTTCTTGATAGCTGAACCTTCTGCAGCTTGAGAGCCTATTTCGCCTGTTTCTGCTGGAATATTTTTTGCTGTACCGCCACTGCATGCCATCAAAGAACCTGCTAGCACGGCCGTCAATGTAGCCGCTGCCAGCTGCTTACCTACAGCCATCAATTCAAATCGATTATTAGTAAGCATGGCAGCCCTCCTTTTGTTCATTTAAAACTCTAGCGTGAATAACCCGTTAGTAGGACAGCAATTTTGTATTGTAAGACTTTAATAAAGCCAAATTTTCTCTTTCAGTTTAAATACCCCTCAGTTAGTATGATTTAGGAGAAAAAGGGGAAACCTCTCTGGGTGAGAGCTTTTCTGCAGAGGAAGTTCACTTGAGCGCACACGCCACCATAGCGACGCCTCAGCGCGGAGAGTTTCCACAAAGAAATTGCTCCAGCAGGAGCTTTTCTCAGAGAGGGGGCAGCAGCACGATATCGCAATCACCGCGCCTATCTAGCGTGAGTTGCTACATCTTGCTGCAGCTATACGAACGGAGAGACGTTTATGTCCGACACTACTCATGACACACTCCTCAGCGTGCGTAATATTTCCGCTGGCACTGAGGACAAGCAAATCCTCCATCATGCCAACTTGGAAGTTACATCAGGCGAAGCCCATGTCCTGATGGGACCCAATGGCGCAGGAAAATCTACGTTGGGCCACGTCATCATGGGCGATCCCACCTACAAAATCACCGACGGTCAAATTATTTTTGATGGTATTGATATCACCGAACAAGCTGCCAACAAACGTAGTCTCGCTGGTATCTTCCTCTCCTATCAGGCACCCGTCGAGGTACCTGGCGTACCTTTGTACTCGTTTTTGCGCACCATCACGCAGATGCGCCCCGAGCTCAAGATGAACGCCCGCAAATTCCGCCAGCGCGTCGGCGAGATTTGCGACCAACTGAGCATGGATCAAAGTTTTCTCACCCGTGAACTCAATGTAGGCTTCTCGGGTGGCGAGAAGAAAAAAATCGAGATGCTACAACTTCTGCTGCTCCGTCCCAAACTGGCAATTCTTGACGAAACCGACTCAGGTCTCGACGTAGATGCGCTCTCCGTTGTATCTCGTGGCATTGAAGCCTATCGCGAAGATTGCGACGGCGCACTGCTGATGATTACGCACAACACCCGCATTCTCGAGCGTCTTGATGTTAATCACACCCATGTTATGGTCAAGGGTCGACTTGTTGCCGATGGCCCCGCTTCCTTGATTGACGATATCGACCGTAACGGCTTTGAGCGCTTCGAAAACGCTGTTGCTACGGCTGCCGAGGACGGTGAGTAGCTTGGCAGAAAGGACACAGGTCCAAGACGTTGACCGCTCACTGTATGACTTCACCAAATCAGAAGAGGGCTACGAGCGGTACGCCGATGGATTGACTCCCGAAATCGTGCGTTCTATCTCGGCAAAGAAAGATGAGCCCGAGTGGATGCTGCAAATGCGTCTTGACGCACTAGAGACCTACCAAAATCTCGCGATGCCTGCCAATTGGGGTCCAGATACCAGCGGGCTCGACATGAGTCATATCTCAACCTACGTCTCACCCAAGACCAAGCAGGCCAGCAACTGGGAAGAAGTGCCTGAGGACATCAAAGATACCTTTGAACGTTTAGGCATTCCGCAAGCAGAGCGCGAAAGTCTCGCTGGTGTAGGTGCCCAGTATGACTCCGAAATCGTGTATCACAACATGAAAGAAGAGATGGCAAAGCAAGGCGTTGTTTATACCACCATCGAAGATGCGCTGCACAGCGAATATGAGCCGCTGGTCAAGCAGTACTTTGGCAAGTTGATTCCGCCTCGTGATCACAAGTTTGCAGCACTGCACTACGCCGTATGGTCAGGCGGCTCTTTTGTGTATGTGCCACGCGGTATCACGGTAGATTATCCGTTGCAGAGCTACTTTCGCCTAAATGCGCAGGGTGCCGGACAGTTCGAACATACGCTGATTATCTGCGAAGATGATACCAACCTGCACTTTATCGAGGGTTGCTCGGCACCAAAATACTACGCCGCAAACCTCCATGCAGGCGCGGTTGAAATCTTTGTCGGCAATCACTCACACATGCGTTATTCGACCATCGAAAACTGGTCAAAAAACATGTTCAACCTCAATACTAAGCGCGTCACGGTAGGTACCGATTCACAAATGGAATGGATTTCGGGTAGCTTTGGCAGTCATGTGTCCTACCTCTACCCTACCTCGATTATGAAGGGTGACCGCTCCAGCGTTGAGTTCACAGGTATCACCTTTGCTGGCCAAAACCAAGATCTCGATACTGGCTGCAAGGTTATCCTGCAGGGCGCCGATACCACCGCATCTGTCGAAACCAAGTCGATTTCAAAGGACGGCGGCATCAACACTTTCCGCAGCTCTGTTGTCATTGGTCGCAAAGCCGAACGCGCTCGTGCGTCTGTAAGCTGCTCGTCACTGATGCTTGACGATATCAGTCGCTCAGACACCATCCCCGCAATGGATGTACGTTGCGGTTCTGCACAAGTGGGTCACGAAGCCACCATTGGTCGCATTTCTGATGACACTATTTTGTATCTGATGAGCCGTGGATGTAGCGAAGAAGAAGCTCGCACAATGGTTGTCAATGGTTTTGCTAACCCTGTGTCCAAGGAGCTCCCGCTTGAGTATGCGGTCGAGATGAACAACCTGATTAAACTCGAGATGGAGGGGGCAATCGGCTAATGGATATGCAAACTCTCCCGCACGTCAACTCACCTGTTGCTGAAACTTGGAACTATCTGCGCATTAACGACGTGCAATTCGAAGTGCCCACACCTGACGCGACGGGCAAAGTATACGAAGCAGTACCACGCATCTTTGACAGTATCGAGACGGGTTCAGGCATCGAGGCAGCCACCTGGATTGCAGCTGCTGCAGGCGATGGTCACTATATTGAAGTGCCGCGCAATACCACACGCACCGAGCCCATCGTTATTAAAGTTTCTGCAGGATATGTTGCCAATACCGCTGTGATGCTACGCGCTGGATCGCACGCAACGGTAGCTATAGTAGCTGCTGGTACCAATAGCACGCCAAATAACAGCAATACCGATAAATCGACTCCGACATCAGCAGCACTCACCCGCATTTATGTTGAGCGCGGCGCCAAACTACAACTGACTGAGCTTGTTGCAGTTGAAGGCCAGCACATCGAAACTGTCGGCATTTTTGCCGATGAAAATGCACAGATTGCGGTACGCCAATACGCTTTGGGTGGCAAGAAGGTCGCGTTTGGTTTTGGATGCAATCTTGCTGGTCAATCCAGCCGCTTGGATCTGACAATGCGCTACCACGTGAGCGGCGAAGATCTGCTTGACGTAAATCAGCTATGTCGTATGCGCGGTCGCCATAGTCGCTCCGAGATGCACGCAACGGGTGTCCTTGCCGACGCTGGCAAAAAAACTTTGCGTCAGACCATCGATTTGATTCACGGTGCAAAAGATGCCAAAGGCAACGAATCCGAAACTGTACTGGTAACCGGCGACGATATTGTCAACAAAACGCTGCCAACGGTACTTTGTGATGAGGATGATGTTCAGGGCAATCATGGTGCCACCATCGGTTCGGTAAGCCCCGAGCAACTGGATTACCTTGCTGCCCGCGGTCTTTCTCGCGAGGAAGCAGAGGCACTCTTTGTGCGCGCAATCTTTGATGATGCAATCATTAATGCGTCCACCGAGGATTTACGTGCTGCCGCCATCACTCGAGCGGAAGCCATTTTAGGTGCTGAGGTTGCACACGAGCTTGACGAGAGCAGGGAGGCTTAAATGTTGAATTCTGACGAGCTAGCTCTCATTGAGCAAAACCCCTATAAGGCGGATTTCCCTCTGCTTGCCAACAATCCCGAGCTGGTCTTTTTGGATAGCGCTGCAACGGCACAGCGTCCTGCTTGTGTGCTTGATGCACAGCGTAAGTTCTATGAGACGATGAATGCAAACCCCTTGCGTGGTCTGTATCGTCTGTCGGTTGACGCGACGCGGTCTATCGCAGAGGCGCGGGCGCATGTCGCGCGTTTTATTGGTGCTGTGGACAAACAAGGCACGCCACAGGGTAACGAGATTGTCTTTACGCGCAATGCCTCTGAAAGTCTAAATCTTGTTGCGCATTCGCTGGGACACCTGTTACTACGACCAGGTGACGAGGTAGTTATCTCTATCATGGAGCACCACTCCAATCTGATTCCTTGGCAACAGATTTGTCGCGAGACTGGTGCAAAGTTGGTATTTTTGCGGCTTGATGATGATTTCCGTATCACACCTGCCGAGATTAAGGCCAAGATTGGCCCACGAACAAAGATTGTCTCGGTGACGCAGGTTTCCAATGTGCTCGGCATCGAAAACGATATTCCCGCGATTGCCGCCCGAGCACATGCTATGGGTGCAAAGATGGTCGTCGACGGCGCACAGTCCGTGCCGCATATAGCTGTTGACGTGCGCAAACTTGGCTGTGATCTGCTTGCTTTCTCGGCTCACAAGATGTGTGGTCCTATGGGTATTGGTGTCCTTTGGGGCAAAGCAGAACTACTCGATACAATGCCGCCCTTCTTGACTGGTGGCGAGATGATTGACTCCGTTAGCGAAACTGATGCCGTATGGGCTCCTGTGCCTCAAAAATTTGAGGCGGGAACACAAGACGCTGCGGGCAGTTATGCACTGGATGCAGCATTGAGCTACTTGGAAGAAAAGGGCTGGGATACTCTTGAGACCCGCGAACGTCTGCTGGTACGCTACCTCACCGATCGGCTAGCAGCACTCGACTTTATCGATATCATCGGCCCTACCGATGGCAAGCGTCATCTGGGCTCTGTTGCCTTTAACGTAGGAGACGTTCACCCACACGACGTCGCTTCTATTCTTGATATGCAAAACATTTGTATTCGTGCAGGTCATCACTGTGCTCAGCCACTCTTGACTGAGCTGGGCGTGTCAAGCACCAGCCGCGCAAGTATTGCTTTTTATAACGATAAGACCGATATCGACCGCCTAGTTGAGGGTCTAAAACAGGTTTGGCAGGTATTCCATGGAAACCGTTAATCTTTACAATGCCGCATTCATGGATCATGTTGCCCATCCCGACTACAAATATCAGATGGACGATCCTACGCACACCCATGAAGGTATTAATCCTAGCTGCGGCGACGACCTTGTATTTTCCGTCAAAATTGGTGACGATGGGGTAATTGAAGAAGCAGCATATCAGGGTAGCGGCTGTGCAATCAGCCAGGCATCAGCTGATATGATGGCTGACCTTATAACAGACAAAACACCCCAACAGGCAATCGAGCTGTGTCGCTTGTTTATGGATATGGTGCGTGGTACTGAAACCGACCCTGACAAACTTGCTCTGCTAGAAGATGCAGCAAGCCTGAAGGATATTTCGCACATGCCTGCGCGTGTGAAATGTGCAGAGCTGGCGTGGCGCACGCTTGAAGAAATGCTGGAAGATAGGGGGAACTAGCTATGGCTGCAAATATGTTCTCCACCAAGGGTCGCTATGCCTTACGAGCAATGAGCGATCTCGCAACGCATGAAGGGTGGATTTCGCTGGGCGATGTGTCTGAACGACAAAATATCTCACGTAAGTATCTTGAACAGGTCATTGCGCTTATGCACAAAGCAGGTTACGTTGATAGTCAACGCGGTAAGGGCGGCGGCTATCGTTTGACACGCAAGCCTGAGGAGTACACCATCGGCGAAATTTTGCGTGCTGCTGAAGGTTCTCTGGCGCCAGTGGCCTGTTTACAGTGCACCAACGACGAGATTTGCCCACAGGTTTTTGATTGCCCTACGGTAAAGGTGTGGGCAGGTCTCGGCCAGGTAACCGCTGAGTATCTGGACAGCAAAACTTTGGCGGACATTTTACCTACCGACGGATCCGAAGCTCATCCTACCGATACCCAGCTCAACCACCCCGACTGCTAGCCTAGAGATCCTCAGCTACGCAACCTGCCTCGTGCTCTTGCGGCCTCGCTTCCGCCAACAACAGGGGCTAGATACCTCCGACTACGCAACCTACCTCTTGTGAGAAGCTTCATCGCTCCCGCTCTTGCAAAAAGGAGCAGGCGAATTTTCGGTAGATGGTTCATCCTTCGGACTTACGAAAAAAATGACCTGCGCATTTACGCTTGCTTACCTCGAACCTTGAACCATTTGCGGTTTGTATCTGTGGTTTGTATTTGCGGTTTGTATCCCACCTGTGCTTTAAGCAGAGAAACCTGCACGTGCTAAAAGGGACCAACCCGAAAGTTGATCCCTTTTGACGATCACACTTACATGCAGCAATACGCCATCGGCGCACAAGCAGTGCGCTCGTCTTGGCGTACGCAGCAAAACTTATGCCCAGCCCTTACCTGCAGAACCGAACTCATCAATGAGCTCCTTGGTGCGGGTGGCAATAGCCTCGCGACCAGGCTTGAGGAGCTTACGAGGATCGAATGCCTTGTCATCAAAACCGGGGTGCTCAGCGCAGTACTTAGCAGTAGCGTTAGCAAAGACAACCTGAAGGTCAGTGTTGACATTAATCTTGGAAACGCCGTTGGCAATCGCCTTCTGAATCTGGTCAACAGGGATACCCGTACCACCATGAAGAACGAGAGGCAGGTCGCCAACGACAGCCTTGATCTCAGCAAGACGATCAAAGCTCAGGCCAGCCCAATTATCAGGGTACAGACCGTGGATGTTACCGATACCACAAGCAAGGAAGTCAACGCCCAGATCAGCAATCTGCTTGCACTGCTCGGGATCAGCAAGCTCGCCCTGAGCGGTAACGCCGTCCTCAGTACCACCAATGCCACCGACCTCGGCCTCAACGGAGATGCCCTTGGAATGAGCGATCTTCACAATCTCAGCGGTACGATCGAGGTTGGTCTGGAAGTCGGCCTCATGAGAGCCATCATACATAACGGAGGTAAAGCCAGCTTCGATGCAATCAAAGCAAGCCTCATACGAACCATGGTCAAGATGCAGAGCAACAGGAACAGTAATCTTCCTATCCTCAACGATCTGATGCACAATCTCGGAAACAACCTTGAAGCTAACCTGCCACTTCATGGCGCCGCTGGTGCACTGAATAATCAGCGGAGATTGCTTCTCCTCAGCCGCCGTGATGATGGCGTCTGCCCACTCGAGGTTGTTAGTGTTGAATGCGCCGATGCCATAGTGACCCTTCTCAGCGTTCTGGAGCATCTGTGTTGCGTTGACAAGCATGTGTGCCTCCTAATGTCGCAACTACTGAACACGTCCTACAGAACATATTACCAGCTAATCCGTCTTCAAACGCCCGCATTTGTCAGCTAGGCGCTACTTTTTTAGAAAATCTTATGAGAGAGGTTAAAAAAGGAGTTGAAGAGAGACTAAAGAGGGGTTGGAATTTTATTGGAATGCTGAGCTGGGAGGAGTTTTGACGAAAACATGCAAGGACGATTAGCTTTTCGTGTAATTCTGCCAAGAATTTTAGCTTGGCTGGTATGACTTAGGCCAATTCGGGAAAATGAGCAAGAAGACCAACCTTGAGGAGGCACTTCAATAGCTATGGCTTACAAGCAAAACGATATCAACGCCGCAGCTGCCAACTCTGGCGAAAAGAAAAGTTTGTTTGGCGAGGTTTCCTTTGCGACAGTATTTGCAAGTGCGATGGCAGCAGGTACGGCACTCATACTCTCAACCAAAATTGGCGTTGCAGGCTCTCTTATCGGCACCATAATTGCAGCAGCCGCCTCGTCTTTTGCAAGCCAGATTTACCAGCAAATCATTCAACGTTCGGCAGCTAAACTGCAGAATGTTTCTCTACCTGCAGCTTTTTCGCCTTATGAGAAAAACACGGACTCCCCCACCAGCGATGTGACTACAGCTATATCAGAACCTGCAATGGATCAGACTGTGGTGCAACAGCGCCCACTCACGCTTTCGGACAAAACAGGTCCGCATTCCCATGCAGCAACAGGAACTCCTATAGCCCCAAACTCAATCCGCCAAGCCGCAGCCGTACGCACAAACAAGCTGGCATGGCGTCGTCTAGGCGTAGCTATCGCCGCGGCACTGCTAGCACTTGCAATAACGGCGGGAATAATTTCACTTGTCACAGCAGGTCAGGGTCTTGGATCCAAAACCGTGTTGATACCATCGACCTACACCGAGCCAGACTCACGCGAGCAGGACAAATCGGCAGACACCCAGCAAAAAACTGACGAAAGCACAGACACTGCCGATACGACAGACAACAAAACTGCAGACTCAACAGACTCCAGCAAGGCTGACGACTCCACAAAAGCAGACGAAAGCACTAACCCAAACGGCAACAATAGCGAAAATAGCAACAGTGGTAGTTCCGATACTGCAAATAGCGACGCTAGCAAGACCAACCCAAGCGAAGACAAGCAGAGCCAAGACAAGTCCGACTCCAGCACTTCTTCTACAAAAACAGATACTAGTAAGAGCGGTACCAGCGGCAACCAAACAAATACCACTAACAGCTCAAACTAAAGCAGCTCGTCTAAGGTGCGACCATAGCTAGGCAAAAACTCTTCCATAAAGTCGCGCACTTCGGGTAACTCTATTGCCATCTCTTCAAGCTTCTGACGTGTGGAAGCCGCAGCAGTCGCAAACTCACCCGAACCACCACGCTCTTCTTCCTCACATTTGATGAGAGCAGAAAGTTTGTCAGCCGCCTTGACAAGGCGCAGCATCAGCTCGTCGTCCGCACCAAAACGAAATGCTCGTTCAAACTCCTCGCGCAAATCTTCAGGCAGCGTATCTAACAATTCGTCTTCTGCCTCAGCCTCTACCCGGTGATATGCATCGCGCAACTGACCGTTACGATACTTTACCGGTGTTGGCATATCACCGGTAATAATTTCGGACGCATCATGATACATGCCCACCAACGCCGCTCGCTCGGGATTGAGCTTACGGCCATAACGTACGTTACCAATCACGCAAAGCGCATGAGCAATCATCGCAACTTCCAGCGAATGCTCGGACAGATTTTCCGTACGCGAGCAACGCATCAAGACCCAACGGTCAATATACTTTAGTCGAGAAAGCAGGGCAAAGAAATGCGACTCCTTCTTGTCTGGCATAACTCTCCTAACACTAAAATCACCTACATAACTCGCTTTGTTCTCCAATCCAAGCTCTAACTCATCATTTACATGCACAAATGCTAAGTCTTGGCTATTCGTGTACTATCTTACCAAGTCGTGTAGACAGTAAAGGTAACCCGTAGAAAGGATTATCATGGACGATACGACTACAAGTCTTGTTCTGGGCATTATGGGTATTCTGGGAGTCTTTCTTCTTATTGCCTTAGTACTTGCGGCACTCCATGATTCCGAAGTTTAACTAGACCCTGTTTTGTTGAAGTCCCAGCTTAGGG
>NZ_DBHHGF010000013.1:0-33599 GCF_057238325.1 Olegusella sp.
GCATAGCCCGTTTCCGTGTAGTCAGCGGGGCAGGTGAGCTGGGATTCCTTCTACTCTTTCATCGAGAGAGCCGTGTAGTCACCCTGTAGTCAGCACTGACTACATGCGATGTAGTCACTTGGGAAGAGTATTTTCGTCCGACCGAAGAGTGATAGCTTTGACCTGCGGAAACGCAGTTCGGTTGTGCGCAACTGACTACATGGGTGAAAGGGGCGCCGACGGGGTGGGCCGCTCCCCGACCCAAGAGTGACAAATCCCGAGCGAAGAGTGATGGCAATGATCTGGGGAAATACACTCTAAAGCGAAGGAAGTGACTACATAGAACGCAATGTGGATCTACAAATGTCGCTCATCGTGCTAACGAAAATGTGCAAGAAGAGGCTGCAGTTACCCAACACTATTTCAGCGCAACCATGAGTTGCCCAATCTTACTGTTCACAAAGCTAGGATTATCAACATTCGAGTTATGCCCTGCTCCAGGTATCCACACGAGAGGGATCTTCTCGCCAGCAGCCCATTTACGGTTAAACACTTTCACATCGCCAGCATGGTCCTTCTCCCCGCAGAGCAAGAGCGCCGGACAGTCAATGTTGTAAGCGCGCCTAGATTCAACAGCATCGGCGAGCATCTTGTAGCCGTGCGCGGCGAGCTCCACATACTCCTCTTTGGCGTAGCTCTCGATGAAGGAACGCATGCCGGCCTTCCCCTGGGCGGTTGTTGCCACGCCCCACGATCCCAGCGCCTTCAGCCACGACCAGGGCACAAACTGGTACATCCCCTTGGTATGGCGCAGCGCTTTGACCTCCCACGTCGGGTAGTACTTCCTCTTGAGCGGCGCTGAATCAATGGAGACGAAGCCGGCAGCTTCTCTCGGATAGAGGTCGATGAACGCCTGTGCAACGTAGCCGCCGACCGACTGGCCCACAAGCACGAGGTCTTTGATGCTCTCAGCCTCCAAAATTGCGTGCAGAATACGGGCGCAATCGTCCATGGAGAAGTCAAGCGGATATGGGCGCGACTTCCCATGTGCAGGAGCATCCCATACCAGGCAGTTTGCCTTACCTGAGAAATACGCCATCTGTGCGTCGAACATGGTGTGGTCGGCAGTAAGACCAGGAAGAAATACAAGCCACGGTGCGTCCGTGTCAGCAGAAGCGTCTATCCAATAGAAGACATTGCCGCTGCTGGTGTGGTAAACGCGCTCATGCAAGGTTTGAGGCATGTTGAATCTTTCGCAATCAGGTTTTTAGCTGGACAGGCAGCCGTGGCGTCTTTGGCAGGTACTCGCTTGAGGACGACTAGATCTCCCAGACCGGGACAGCCTGAACGTCACGCGTCACGAAATAGGGTTCGTCGGTCTGGCAGACCACGTGCCCGAACCCGACCTCGTAATCAGAAAGACCTTCTAGGCAGCCGAAGTTCTTGACGGCATCGCCGCCAACGGTGGCGGCAGTCTTGACCTCAACGGGGTGCAGCACGTGCCCTTCCTGTATGACGAGGTCGATCTCGCGCTTCTTCGCATCGCGGTAGAACCACACGTCGCGAAGGTTGGCGCCTGCGTTCATGTAGCTCTTGAGCACCTCCGAGACGACGAACGTCTCGAAGACGTGACCGGCTACCGCCCCGTTGCGGAGCTGGTCGGGGGTGGTCCAGCGAGTGAGGTGGCACACGAGCCCCGTGTCCATGAAGAAGATCTTCGGGGTCTTGGTGAGGCGCTTGTCCACGTTCGGCCAGAACGGCTGGACGATTCTCACGATGTTCGAGGCCTGGAGCACCGAGAGCCATGCCTTGACTGTTTTATGGTCTACGTCGATTGCGTTTCCGATGTCGGTGGCATTGAAAAGCTGTCCCGATCTTGCAGCGCATGCGACCATGAAGCTGTAGAACTTCGCCTCGTCCTTCACGTTTATGAGGTCGCGGACGTCGCGTTCGAGGTATGAGGATACGTAATCCGAGTAGAAGGAGTCCCAATCCACGGAGTTATCCTGGAGCTCTGGCATAGAGCCCCTGTGGATGATGCTCCAGATATCCAAGTCCTCCACGTGTTTTGGCTTAGCAATTTGTGCCGGAACGTAGGGATGCGGGTTGTCCGCCGCCCCGATGTCCTCCCTCAGGCTGAGGGAGGACATCTCGAGAATCCTGATCCTGCCGGCCAGGGACTCGCTCACGCCCTTCATCAGATGGTACGTCTGCGACCCAGTGAGCACGATGCGGCCCCTCTGGTCGGATTGGTCGACAATCCACTTCACAGGGGAGAACAGCTCGGGCGCCCGCTGGACCTCGTCGATGATCAGAGGCAAGTCATGCGAATCAAAGAAGAGCACTGCGTCCTGCTTGGCCAGCAGGTAGTCGCGCGGGTTCTCCATCGAGACGTAGCTAAAGGTGTCCCCAAGGTGCTCTTTGAGCACCGTTGTCTTCCCGACCTGCCGTGCGCCGGTGACGAGGACCACCTTGCCCTGCGTGAGCATGGCGTCGATGGTCGACTCGATTTCGCGCCTGATGTACATGAGTTATCTCCTTTATCCGGAGGTAATTGTCTCATCTCGTATTAATGCGGTCAAATTTGGGAATATCATTCCCAAATTTGACCTATTCCCACTCGATCGTCGCGGGTGGCTTGGGCGTGACATCATACGCAACGCGATTGACGCCAGCTACCTCGCCTACGATGCGTCCGCTAATGCGACCCAGCACGTCATACGGCAACTTTGCCCAGTCAGCTGTCATTGCATCGCTTGACTCTACGGCACGTACAATCACAGGACGCGCATAGGTGCGCTCATCTCCCATCACGCCAACGCTCTTAATATCAGGCAGCACCGCAAAATATTGCCAGCAACTATGCTCGCTATTCCTCTCGCCCGTCTCCTCAAAAAGACGCGCATTGTACGCATCCAACTCCTCACGCACAATAGCATCGGCATCGCGCAGGATAGCCAGCTTTTCGGGTGTTACTTCGCCAATAATACGAATCGCCAAGCCGGGACCTGGGAAAGGCTGACGATACACCATATCCTCTGGCAGCCCCAAGCTCACACCCAACTCACGCACTTCATCCTTGAAGAAGTGATCGAGAGGCTCAATCAAATCAAAATGCACACCCTCAGGGAAGGGAATCAGATTGTGGTGACTCTTGATAGTGCTCGCCTTGCCGCCCGTCTTGCGCGCGCCACTCTCGATAATGTCGGGATAAATCGTGCCCTGTACCAGCATCTCAACATCGCCGATTTTCTTAGCCTCGTCAAAAAAGACCTTCCAGAACTCTATACCAATCAAACGACGCTTTTCTTCCGGCTCAGTGACACCAGCAAGCAGATCCGCATAGCGCTGCTCAGCATGTACATGTACCAGTGGCACATTAAACTGCTTGCGAAAGACCTGCTCGACCATTTCTGGCTCGCCTTTGCGCAACATTCCATGGTTTACAAAAACGCAAGTCAACTGATCCCCAATAGCGCGATGCACCAGCGCTGCCACCACCGAGGAATCTACGCCACCGGAAAGCGCCAAGATAACCTTACGCTCCCCCACCTCAGCGCAAATCTGAGCAACTTTTTGCTCAACAATATTATTCATTGTCCAATCGGCCGCCAAGCCACACACGTTAAAGAGGAAGTTCTCAAGCATCTGACGCCCATACTCGGTGTGGCGCACCTCGGGATGAAACTGCATGGCATACAGCTTGCGCTCAGGACACTCCATCATCGCCACGGAACATACATCCGTGTGTGCCGTCACCTCAAAACCCTCAGGCGCACGAACCACACAATCACGGTGGCTCATCCACACGGTCTGACCATCAACTGGCGTATCCGCAAGAATCGCCGAGCGACCATCACGCAACAACATCGCTGGACCATACTCACCTGTAGCCGCATGTCCAACCTCGCCACCCAGTTTGACTGCCATAACCTGCTCACCATAACAAAAGCCCAGTACAGGCACCCCAAGCTCAAAAATTGATGCATCCATATCTGGTGCATCTTTGGCATAAACAGAAGCAGGGCCACCGGACAAAATAATTGCCGAAGGCTTCATATCAGCAAGCTCAGAAGCGGAAATATCACAGGGAACAATTTCCGAATACACCTGCAAATCGCGCACGCGACGTGCAATGAGCTGACCATACTGAGCGCCAAAGTCCAGCACTGCAACCCACTGCTGAGGCTTGTTGTTTGCCATACTTCCTCCATTCCGACACGCCGTCTACGGGCGCAATTATTTCCACCTGCACATAATAGGGCTATTGAGACCGCATACCATGGAGTAGGAACGTAATATATATGTTCATCGTGAGGGGATATGCGTCTGCTGATACCATTACATGGTTAGGCTTTGCGCGGTTTATCTGCATCAACGGCTTTTTACGCGCATATGCTCGGACAAGCGACATGGGAGGCTGTTTTGTCTCGCAAACACAAGCAGCTTGATGCTACAGACACGGCGCAGGAGTATTCACGATCTGATGCCACCGCCAAATATATGAAAAAGAGACACAAGAGGACTCGTCGCCACGTTTTTGCAGTCGTTGCAGTGACGCTTGTAGTTTCGCTTTTTGCCTTTGTCGGCGTTGCTTGGGCTTATATCAATGGCATTAACTCCCGCCTTGCCCGCGGTGTTAGCCAGGATACCTTAAGCGCTCTAACCGAGGTACAAGATGGAGAGCCCTTCTACATCCTTCTGCTTGGTATCGACAAAGACCAGCATCGCGCCAATGGTACTGAATACGGCCCTTCCGATAGTAGCTATCGCTCTGACTCCATCATGCTCGCACGCGTTGACCCCAAAGAAATTAAAGTGACCCTAGTATCAATTCACCGCGATATTCTTGTCGATTTAGATGAATATGGTCAGCAAAAGATTAATGCTGCCTTTACCTTTGGCGGTGCCCCCTACTCCATCAAGACTATCGAGAAGCTTGCAGGCGTCAAGATTTCCCACTATGCCGAAGTTGACATGGATGGTTTGACAAAGGTTGTAGACACCGTTGGGGGCATTGACGTTGACTTACCTGTGGATGTAAAAGATTCCGAATACACTGGCATTGACCTTAAGAAAGGTCATCAGCACATCAACGGCAAGGAAGCAACGCTATTGTGTCGCGCACGCCATGCCTATGACGAGTACGGCGATGGTGACCGTTATCGTGCTGCCAACCAGCGCATGGTCATTGGAGCTGTAATTAAAAAAGTCTTGCGCAGCGACCCAGGCACAATGACTGCTGCGATTTCAAGCATGGCCGATATGGTTACTACCGATATGAATGTCAACTCTATCCTGGGTCTAGCTACCTCAATGTCCAATCTTGATGTAGACAAAAATGTGATGGGTGGTATGACCCCCACCACCTCTGATGATTCAACGGGCATCTGGTATGAGATTTTGGATGTTGAAGCATGGAAACACATGATGGAACGTGTTGACCAGGGACTAAGCCCCTACGACGGCAATAGCTACGACGATACCGCAGGTATTGCCGCAAAGATGGACAAAGGCGACTAGCCTCCAGACGCAAGCAAGACACCATCAAGAAAAGTGCGGTATACCTTGCGGTACTGCACTTTTTGTATACATACATGCCAGATAAGGTCTGTGTTGAGAGCTCAGCGCCTAGACGTTAAACATGAATTCCATTACGTCACCATCTTGGACGACGTAATCTTTGCCTTCCATGCGCATACGGCCCGCCTCGCGGGCACCGGCTTCACCGCCCAATGCAACATAATCGTCAAAGCTAATCGTACGCGCTTTAATAAAGCCACGCTCAAAGTCAGAATGGATAACGCTGGCAGCCTCGGGAGCCTTGGCGCCAATGCGTACAGTCCACGCTTTGACCTCCTTCTCACCAGCAGTGAAATAGCTATGCAGTCCCAGCAGACGATATGCTGCCTGAGCCAACGTCTCCAGTCCACTACGTTCCAAGCCCAGCGACTCAAGGTATTCAGCGGCCTCTGCCTCATCAAGCTCGGCAAGTTCTGCTTCTACCTCAGCACAGATGGGAATAGGTGTCTGTCCATTGATGGGGGCAGGTGTCTCAGCAACCTTGTCCTCATCGACGTTTGCCACATAAAGCATGGGCTTCATTGAGAGCAAAAACAGGTCATGTGCTGCAGCACGCTCTTCATCGCTCATATCAAGATCAGCCGCACGCTTGCCCTCGCCAAGCCAGTCTTGCAGGCGCTTTGCAATAGCAAGGTTGGGAGCCTTTTCTTTGTCGCGCTTTGCTTCCTTCTCAAGCTTGGGAATAGCGCGCTCAAGAGTCCCCAAATCGGCCAAGATGAGCTCTGTCTGGATGGTTTCCGCATCAGAAGCAGGGTCAACACGACCATCTACATGTACGACATCGGGATCAGAGAAATACCGTACAACCTCGCAGATAGCATCTGTATTGCGGATGTTGGAAAGAAACTGATTGCCTAATCCCTCGCCTACGTTTGCACCTTTAACCAGCCCTGCGATATCAACAAACTCAACGGTTGCTGGCACAATCCGTGCTGGATGCACAATATCTGCTAGCTTTTGTAAACGCTCATCGGGTACATCGACAATACCGACATTAGGGTCGATAGTTGCAAAGGGATAGTTTGCTGCAAGGCCGCCCTTCTTGGTCAAAGCGGTAAAAAGAGTTGACTTACCGACGTTGGGTAATCCCACGATGCCGATAGAAAGGGCCATGCTACTACTCCTTGTCTGTTCGCCCGCCTCTGCGGACACACTCCTTGTATGGTCTTTGCCAGACCCGTGCGATCAATCTAAGCTATTCCGACTTGCTCAACTCATCCGCAAAAGTCTCAAGCGCAGAAAGTCCCGTCTTTAACATCTTCTTACTCTTCTTTTTGGCAGCCTGAATCTGTGCCCTCTGTTTTGCCACTTGTTCGGCAGCAGGATCTGGCACAATCATCTCGCTTGAGTTAATGCGTTTCATCTCTAAGGCGTGTTCTGGACACACTTGCACGCACGCACCACAGTTAACGCAATAGGTGGGTTCCACCGAGAAATGCCCCGCTGCATCCAAACTGCAGGCACGAACAGGACAAACCTTAACGCAGTCACCACAAACCGTGCAACGCGATGCATCACATGCGGGGACTTCCCAAACCATCCTGTCAGCAAGTTCGGGATGGGACTGTAGCGTTGACAACACCAACTTGCGCTTTTGGGTAAGTTGACGGCGACGTAGCTCTTCATTTTTCATACCTGTGACCTGCTCAAGTGTGCGCTGCAAGGTATTAATCTGATTGCTACGCGCCTTGATACGATTGGCAACCGCCTGTACACCCGAAACTGCAGGATTACCAGCTGTAACTAGTGTTGTACCCGCCTGAGCCATACTACTAATAAACTGACGACGCTTGAATGCACGGCTCTGCTCATGAGTCATGTCGGCCTCGTCAACCTCAAGCCCCACGCTAAAAATTGAATGCTCTTCACCTTCTGCAATCGCTTCGGAATAATACTCTTCGCCCGTAACAGTACGACAGCGATCGCAAATGCCCAACGGCAGATAGACACTGATATTGGAATACTCTGCAAGCAAAGAAAACCACAGTTCCGAGGGTATAACACCCACACAGGGAAGCAGAACCTCATTGTCTTTGGGCAGACGCCCCAAGGCACGTGTGCAGGTCACATAGCAATCGTCATAGGTGCTTGCCACACGAGCAATTTCATCGTACAAATTACGCGCCATCTGGCGACGAGCAATAAATGCTTCGGTGGGACACGCAGCAATACAGAGTCCACACTTACGACAGTTATCCTCAACGATGACCTTCTTGCCATCATAGGTAATGGCTGCAACAGGACACACCCGAGCGCAGCGGTCACACACATCCTGACCATCAGAGGTCGAACGAAGGCAAGAGGGCAGGCTAATACGCGGTTTATCCTTGTAATCAGCGGGGTTGTAATGAGGAATCGCATCAGGATCGCCCATCAGCTGATCGGCAACATTGCCCAAAGGATTGCGAACAGCCTGAAAATTATCTTGCAGATCGATGATTTCATCAATCATGTCGCGCTCTTTAGCCATACCACTCCCCCTCTCACATAGCGTACGACAAAGAGTAATTGTAGCAGCGTAGAGGAAGTAAAAATGGCTGGGAACAACCTAGCCTTTGGTAAATCCAATAAGGATACCGCCCAGCGCAACCAAGGTCATCCCCGCAATTACCAGCTTGAGGCCTCGCGCAGAGCGACGTTCGTGCAGCAAAATCAAGCCTCCCAGCGTGGAAACAATGACATTTAGCTGAGAGAGTGTCCAGCCAACCGCTAGACCATTGAGTTGATTGGATATCAATACGCAGGCATTACCCGCAGCAAAAAAGGCTCCAGAACCAAGATTTTGCCAGGTCTTGCGTCCAAAAAGTGCTTCATCTGAGCCAAATAATTTCCACTTACACATAGGCAGACCAATTAATGCTGTTGTCACCACCATAAAGAGTGCCTGTGGAAAAAGCAGATCAAGCCCGTCAACAGCAAAAAGATTTCCTGATGCAGCATAACTCACGTAAAACGCCGAAGATGCAATAACAAGAAGAAGCCATGGGCGCCTGAGTTGCTCTGCTTGTCATTTTCAGCTTTGTCAGGACGTGATGAGAGAAAAACACCCAGAATAACCAGTACCAATGCAATGCAGCCCACCAACAACTGACCTTCGCGGCGCCACTCGCCCAAAAATAAGACACCCACCGCAGAGGCGCCAAGTAGTTGCAGACCGGTAGAAATTGGTGCTGCACGAGAGACGCCCAACGCGTCAAAGCTCTTGATAAGCAAAATCTCTGCAAAGCTCCAAGAAATGCCATTGACTGCTGCTGCCAACAACAAAGTTACAGACCACAGAGGAGGTCGCACTATCAACATCACAACTGAGACCGCGAGCGCAGCTAGCACCATACCCATCTGCTTGTTGGTAGCGTTGCCCCCGATAAGTTGCATTACTGGACCAATCATGCCAAAACCAAAAGCCGGTATCAGTCCCACAAGAAGTGCGAGCATCCATCCCCCATCTGCAACAGACAACAAAAGAACCTATAAGGATACAAAAAGAGACGCACCAGTAAACAACCACCAGCGCGTCTCCATTCGAAAAGTTTAGGCGTCCAAACGCTCAACACCATTACGCGTTACACGTGCATGGAATAGAGGAATCGCCTTGGGCTGCTCAGGACGAATATCCAAAGCAGAACGGAAGACACGCTCACCCTCATCACAAAGCTGTTCTGTCGCCGCATAAAGCGTTGCCAACACATCGCCTTCGGCGATAGCATCTCCGCTCTTCTTGGCCAGAACAATGCCCGCAGAATAATCGATGGAATCTTCCTTCTTGGCACGACCTGCACCAAGCGCAACAGAAGCGATGCCACAGCGCTCGGTATCCATTGCGTAGAGATAACCAGCTTCCTTGGCAAGAACCTCACGCTTGATGCGGGGTTCAACTAGCTGCTCAAAGGGATTATCAAGCAGTGCTGCATTGCCGCCTTGGGCAGCGACCATATCTTTGAACTTTGCCAAGCCGCAACCATTGGCAATCTGCTGACGTGCAAGCGCACGGCACTCTTCCATCTCGCCCTTGCCTGCAAGATAAAGCATGTTGCCTGCCAGCTCGATGCAGATATCGGTAAGGTCTTTGGGGCCCTTGCCCTGCAGCGTTGCAGCGGCTTCAGCCACTTCAAGAGCATTACCAATGCAATTGCCCAGAGGGCGACCCATATCGGTAATCATGGCAACCGTAGTACGACCCACATGCTCACCAATCTCAACCATAGCCTGTGCCAGCGTAATGGCGTCATCGACGGTCTTCATAAAGGCACCGCTACCACATTTAACGTCGAGCAAAATCTTGTCAGAACCAGCGGCAATCTTTTTGCTCATAATGCTCGAAGCAATGAGCGGCAGACTATCCACCGTTGCCGTAACGTCGCGCAGCGCATACAGCTTCTTATCGGCAGGAACAAGATTGCCCGTCTGACCAATGATGGCCACGCCAACCTTGCTGACAATCTCAACAAAACGGTCACGCTCAACCGAGGTTGAAAGACCAGGGATAGACTCCAACTTGTCTAAGGTGCCACCCGTATGACCCAAGCCTCGACCACTCATCTTTGCAGTCTTCACGCCTAGGGAGGCAACAAGAGGAGCAATGACCAGCGAGGTTTTGTCACCAACACCACCAGTAGAATGCTTATCTACCTTAATGCCAGGGATGTCAGAGAGATCAACAACATCTCCCGAAGCTACCATATCCATGGTCAGTGTCGCGGTCTCATGAGGTGTCATGCCACGGAAGTAAATAGCCATACACAATGCTGATGCCTGATAGTCAGGAATATCACCCGATACATAGCCATCAACAAAGAACTTGATCTGCTCGTCAGTTAGCTCTCCACCATTGCGTTTGGTCTCAATGATGTCGTACATCCTCATTGGGCATTCGCCTCCTTTTGCGCTGCCACCTCAAGATCTTGAGGTCCAAAACCCAATGGCAGCAAATCTTTTAATAGATACGTTTTGATTTCGCTCTCAGAGCATGCAAGCACAATCTCAAAGGTCTCGGGGTCACAAAACTCACGCATAACCTGGCGACACACGCCACAAGGAGCGCACCAATCGCTAATGGGCAAACCCGCTGCTCCGCCCACAATGGCGATAGCTGAAAATGTATTGCAACCCTCGCTCACCGCTTTGAAAAATGCTGTGCGCTCTGCACAATTGGTGGGGGTATAGGATGCATTTTCAATATTGCAGCCGTGCCACAAGCTGCCATCAGCACCCAGCAGCGCTGCCCCTACCGCAAAATGTGAATATGGCGTATATGCCTTTTCACGTGCAGCGATAGCTTCTTTAACTAAAGCCTGCTTGTCCATCTGCTACCTCCCAAACAAATACCCGTCCCGCCTAAGTGGCCGAGACGGGCAAGAATTCCTAAGCAAACTTCAACAGCTGATTCTAGGCAACGACCGCCCTTGCAGGAAGGGGGTGAGCAAGTGCGGCCGTGCCTTAGAATCACACTCGGAAGCCCCTGTGGTCTTAGCGACTACCCTTCAAATAGGGCACGCCATCTGCCTTGGGAGCAGCGGAGCGACCAACAAAGAGAACCAACACGATGATGGTCAGTACATAGGGCAGCATTGCCATAAGCTGGCTGGGGATAGCAATGCTTCCACCACCAAGAACCACGGTCAGAGCCTGAGCCAAGCCAAAGAGCAGGCAGGCACCATAAGCGCCGTGGGGCTTCCATTTACCAAAAATGACGGCGGCAAGTGCGATGAAGCCCTGGCCACTAATAGCTGTCTGGGTAAACTGAGAAACGATTGCGAGCGTGACGGAAGCGCCACCAAAACCAGCAAGCATGCCCGAAATCAACACGCAAATAAAACGCGTGCGTTCGACATTAATGCCCAGCGTATCAGCGGCTGCAGGGTGCTCGCCAACAGCACGAATACGCAGACCCCACTTGGTCTTGTATAGAACAAACCACATAATGAGAGCTGCAGCAAAACCCAAAGCAACTGTCACGTCAACATTGAGACTGGCATAAGGAGTGCCATTAAGTGCGCCTTCGCCAAAGAGCTTGGGTAAAGTAGTGCACACGGGCGTCATAGCTGCATTGTCAAAGAGACGACGGCAAAAGAACAGAGCAATACCAGGCGCCAGCAAGTTAATAGCAACACCGGATACGGTCTGATCAGCATGGAAGGTTACCGATGCACCCGCATGCAACAAGGCAATAGCAGCGCCAGCAATACCTGCCATCAAGAAGCCCAACCAAGGGTTGCCCGTGAAATACGAAACGGCAGAGGCGGTAAAAGCACCTACGACCATCATGCCTTCGATACCGATATTGACAACACCAGAGCGCTCGGAGATGACACCCGACAGAGAGCCAAAGACCAAAGGAGTGGAGTACATCAAAGTAATTCCGATAAGAAGCAACAAGCTATTAAGCATTTTCGGCCCCCTTTGGCTTGCGCTCGAGCCTGTCAGCAATCATGGGGACAATCTGCGAGAGTGCCATAAGGAACACAATCGTGCCAATCATGATGTTAATGATGTCAGATGGTGCACCCATAACCTGCTGAACACTCTGTCCACCATAGATGAGGCCACTGAAAAGCAAACCAGCAAAAATGCAGCCAATGGGCGAGGAACCAGCAATAAAGGCAACGGACAAGCCATTAAAGCCGTTGTTCTCAAAGGCGGCAAGCGTCGAGATATTATGGGGCTCAAGACCCGTCACAGACAACGCACCAGCAAGACCACAGAGAGCACCCGAGATAAGCATGCAGGTCACAATATTGCGATTAACATTGATGCCTGCAAACTGAGCGGCCTCGCGATTGAGACCAACAGCGCGCATCTCATAGCCAATCTTGGTGCGCTTAAGCAGCACGGCAATCAGAATGGCAGCGGCAACTGCAATGAGAATGCCGATATTGACGTCTGTCTTGACCAGCACTTCATAAAGCCAAGGTGTACCACTCAAGGCATTAAGACCTTCTTCCGAAAGTTTCCACTGAGGAAGGATCATCGTGTAACTGGAGGGATTCACTGGGAAGGTACTTGTAGACTCAGGCTGGTGGAAAGTCTGGGTGTTGACAACAAAGTTGCAGAGATAAAGGCTAATCCAGTTAAACATAATGCTGGTAATAACCTCATTAATACCAAACCTAGCTTTGAGCCAACCAACCGCAGCTCCGCCTAGGGCGCCGCCAAGGGTGCCTGCCAAGATAACCAGAGGAATCTGTAGCAAGGGTGGAAGATTAAAGGTCACGCCAACAATAACAGCACAGATCGTACCAAGGATATACTGCCCCTCAGCACCAATATTGAAAAGGCCTGTTTTGAAGGCAAAGGCAACAGCCGTGCCAGTCAGGATGATTGGCGTCGCCTTGATGATAACGTTAGAAATGTACTTGGGACGACCAATCATGCCATTAAACATGGCAGCAAAAGAAGGACCAGGTGCATATCCGGCAGCAGCCAGAACAATCGCTGCAATAATAAAACCTACAACAATTGCCAAAATCGAAGCGGCAATTGGCTTTCTCAGGAGCTTAACTATCGTTTTCATTTGTTGCCTCCTCCTGCCATCAGGAGACCAACCTGCTCCTCGGTGACCGTTCCCTGAGCAAAGCTGCCTACGATTTGGCCGTCATGAATAACAGCGATGGTGTCCGAAACGTCCATAACCTCATCGAGTTCGAGCGAGACAAGCAGAATTGCTGCACCACGATCACGCTCGCGAATCAGCGCCTTATGCACAAATTCGATAGCGCCAACATCGAGACCACGTGTAGGCTGTACCGCAACAAGCAAATCAGGCTCGCTAGAAACTTCGCGAGCAATAATGACTTTTTGCTGGTTGCCGCCCGAAAGACCAGATGCGGTGTGCGTCTCGCAGCCCTCAGGACGAATGTCATATTCTTCGATTAGGCCACGGGTGAACTCCTCAACTTTGGCAAGGTCAAGCATGATGCCATGACCAAACTGCTCTTCGTTGTGGCGTTCAAGAACTGCGTTTTCAGCAACAGTAAAGGGCAAAACCAAGCCCCAACGGTGACGATCAGAAGGTACCGTGGCAACACGGGTATCAATGGTCGTTTTTGGAGTGGTGTTTTGGATTTGCTTGCCCTTAATCTCGATGGTGCCTGCTTCAGCATGGACGAGATTATCGATAGCATCGACAAATTCCTTCTGGCCATTACCATCAATACCAGCAATACCCACGATTTCGCCAGCGCGTACATCAAGATTGAGGCCTTTAACAACCTCAATACCACGATCGTCCTTGACGTGTAGATCACGGATGGACAAGACAGTCTCACCAGGATTGGCAGGACCCTTATCAACAGACAGGTTGACATGGCGGCCAACCATCTTGGAAGCCAACTCAGTCTCGTTGGTCTTTGAGACATCAACGGTACCCATATAGCGACCACGACGAATGATGGTACATTCGTCAGCAGAAGACATAATCTCCTTGAGCTTGTGCGTGATGATAATGATGGTCTTACCCTTGCTTACCAAATCACGCATGATTTTGATGAGCTGCTCAATCTCCTGTGGAGTCAAAACTGCCGTCGGCTCATCCAAAATCAGAGTATCGGCACCACGATAGAGTGCTTTTAGAATCTCGACACGCTGCTGCATGCCGACAGTAATATCCTCAATTAATGCGTCAGGATCGACCTCGAGACCATACTCCTCGACAATCTTGACAACTTCTTGGCGTGCCTTGGCCATATCGAGTACGCCTGCGCCAGAGCAGACCTCTTCACCAAGGACGATATTTTCGGTAACTGTAAAGTTTTCTACCAGCATAAAGTGCTGGTGAACCATGCCAATGCCATGCTTGATGGCTTCGGTAGGACTAGTAATGCTGACCCTCTCACCGTTGAGAAAAACATCTCCTCCATCAGCCTGGTAGAGTCCATATAGGACATTCATGAGCGTGGACTTGCCAGCACCATTTTCTCCCAGGATTGCATGGATTGACTGCTTTTTCACGTCGAGGTCAACCCCGTCAAGGGCTCGGAATGACCCGAACACCTTGACTATGCCATGCATCTGCACAGCGTAATCTGGACTGACTTCCATGTTCTCCCCCTGCGACACATTCGACAAGCGGGGCACCTCGCACTATGTCCGAGGTGCCCCGCCCCAGCGTTACGAGCTATGACTTAAAGAGTCTTGATGTACTCGTCATAGGTCTCCTTGTTGAAAGGAGGCTTGATGTCGCCAGCTTTGATCTTATCGCCGAGTTCGATGGCTGCCTTGTAAACCTCGTCATCAATGAGCTTGTGCTCTTCAGGGATGCCTACGCAATCCTCAGAGAAGCCCAGGTCAATATTGGTGCCACCCTCAATGTCGCCAGCCTGAATCTTAGTGGAAACCTCAACGATAGCCTTGTCAACACGCTTCAGGGCAGAGCTAATGACATTGTCGGGAGCAAGGTAAGCCTGATCGCGGTCAACACCGATAGCAAACTTATTGGCTTCCTTAGCAGCCTCGATAACGCCTGCGCCAACGCCGCCTGCTGCGTGGAAGACTACATCGCAGCCACTGGAATACATCTTAGAAGCAATAGCCTTGCCCTTTGCGGAGTCAGAGAAGCTGTCAGCATACTGACCCTGGACCTCAACATTGGTGCCCTGCTCCTTGTTGGCATAAGCAACGCCAGCCTGATAACCATAATCAAACTGATCGATAACAACACCGGAGATACCGCCGACAAAGCCAACCTTGTTGGTCTTGGTGGTACGAGCGGCAATATAGCCCATGAGGAAAGAAGGCTCCTGAGCACGGAAGGTAACACCGATGAGGTTCTTGGGTGCATCCTCAAATGCATTGTCGATAACGGCAAACTGCACCTCAGGGTTGGTCTTTGCGGAGTGAGCAACAGCGTCAGCCATTGCAAAACCAATGCCCCAAACGAGGTTGGAACCATCGTCGACTGCCTTGTCGAGGTTGGTAGCGTAGTCGGATTCCTGCTTGGACTCAATATACTGAACGGTCCAGCCATTGTCCTTCTCCAGCTGCTGCAGGCCCTCCCAAGAGCTCTGGTTGAAGGATTGGTCAGAGACGCCACCTGTGTCGGTAACCATCTCGATCTTGTAGTCCTTGCCGCTCTTGCCAGCGTCAGCGGAACCAGCACCACCAGCGTTGCCGCCGCCGCATGCCGTCAGACCAGCGGTTACTGCGAAAGCCGCTGCGGTACCCAGAAAGTGCCTGCGCGAAATGTCCTGCATAGTAGTTCCCTTCTTTCTAAAACCTTACTTTGGGGCCCCAGCCCCCCAATATGATTTCCATGGGTTTTGCTTCCCATGTAAAGCCAAATATACGAACATCTGCGTCGCAGGGCAGACGCTCGAATGCAGCCAGCCGACCAGACCAGCTGTTGTAATCCCTTACTTCTCAGGAATAGCCAAAGACAAGGCAACCTCCATCATCTGTGTAAAGCTGGTCTGCCTCTCCTCAGCAGGAAGTGCCTCGCCAGACAACGGCAGGTCAGAGACGGTAAGCAAGCAGAGCGCGCGCTTCTTTGCATAGGCAGCGTTGAGATAGAGAGCCGCTGCTTCCATTTCGACAGCAAGAACGCCCATGGATGCCCAACGCTCGTTGACGGTAGGATCTGCATTGTAGAAAGCATCTGCAGACAGTACATTACCGACACGTGTAGGAACACCCAGTTCCTCGGCCTTGTTGACAGCACGACGGAGCAAATCGTAATCGGCAATAGGAGCATACGTACCTGGCATGTTGAACTGTGCCGCGTAGTTGGAATCGGTGCAGGCTCCCATACCAATTACCAAGTCACGAAGCTGCACACCCTCAGCAAGACCACCCGCGCTACCAATGCGAATAATCTGATCAACATCGTAGAAGTTAAAAAGCTCGTAGGTATAAATACCTACGGAAGGAATGCCCATACCGCCACCCATAACCGAGACAGGCTGTCCCTGGTAGGTGCCCGTGAACCCAAGCATATTACGAACGGTATTAAAGCAGGTCATATCCTCAAGATAGTGCTCTGCCACATACTGTGCGCGCAGGGGGTCACCCGGCATAAGGACGGTCTTTGCAATCTGACCCTCAAGGGCAGCATTGTGCGGAGTCGGTACATTAGGCATTATCAGCAACCTCCAAGATATCGCTCAAACGAGACGTGCCATTTTCAAGAGCAGGAACACCCAGGTAGTCAAGAACAGTGGCAGAAACATCAGCAAACGTAGTGCTGGTACCAAGGTTGGCACCAGGACGCACCTGAGGGCCTGCGATAACCCAAGGTACATACTCGCGGGAATGGTCAGTTGAAGGTGTCACAGGATCACAGCCGTGGTCAGCGGACACCATAAAGAGATCGCCTTCGCGAAGTTTGCCAAGAATGGTCGGCATATGCTCATCAAAATAAGCCAGCGCCTTGGCATAACCATCAACATCGTTGCGGTGACCATAAATCATGTCGGTATCAACAAGGTTGACAAAGCAAAGGCCCTCAAAGTCGCGATCAAGCAGTTCGATAGTGCGGTCGATACCCTCGGGATTGCCCGTAGTAGGGATGGACTCTTTGATGCCACGGTGAGCAAAAATGTCATAAATCTTGCCAACAGAGATAACGTCAACGCCAGCCTTGGTCAGAGCATCGAGCATAGTCTCGCCCGTAGGCTCCAGCGAGAAGTCATGACGACGCGGGGTTCTGGTGTAGGAGCCTTCCTCACCAATAAAGGGACGAGCAATAACACGGGCAACTGCATGCTTGCCAGTCAAAATCTTGCGAGCAATGCGGCAATATTCATAGAGCTGCTCGCAGGAAACAACATCCTCGTGTGCAGCAATCTGGAAGACACTGTCAGCAGAGGTGTAGACAATCAGCGAGCCAGTCTCAACCATCTCGCGGCCATAGTCACGAATAACATCCGTGCCAGAATAGGGCTTGTTGCAGAGAACCTTACGGCCAGTCTGGCGCTCAAATTCCTCAATAATCTCTGCAGGAAAACCATCAGGATAGGTCGGGAAACGCTCAGGTGAAATAACGCCTGCAAGTTCCCAGTGACCAACAGTGGTGTCCTTGCCCTTGGAAGCCTCACGCAGGCGACCAAATGCGCCGGTAGGTGCATCAACAGGCTTAAGATCTACGTCATAGACGGAATCAAGCGCACCATCGATATTAAACAAGCCAAGCTTTTGAAGATTGGGCATGGAGAAGTGGGGGCTGGTTGCGCATGCACAAAGAGTATTGCTGTCCTCGTCACCGTACTCTGGAGCATCAGGCTCTTCGCCAATGCCAAAGCTATCCAGCACAACAATAAAGACCCTCTTCTTCATCCAATCACCTTGCCCTCAGATTTTGTCGTGACATATGTCCACTTGCAGAAATTGATACGACCTATAAAGCATATGTTTACTTACGCGTTTCTTCTACATTTCTCAAGTAGAAGGTAGGTTTTTCCCAGTAAGTGGTTGTTTAAGCGAGATTTTTTGATACAGCACGCGAAAATATACGGCATTTAAGCAGGTGCAAGGCTTATCTTAATACTTGTTAAGAGCTTTATTTACTTAGCAATTGTGAGCGCTACTTTTCCATTTCTTTTCTCATATTTTTTGCTTTATGATAATACCCGTTTAGAGTACTAATCATTTGTTTATCTCTGGAGGATAAATGATCACCGAACGCGAGCGTCAAATTTTGGGTTGGATACGCGAGAATCCCTCAATTACGCAAAAAGAATTAGCGGAGAAAGCTCAAATCTCCCGCTCGTCGGTGGCGGTCCATATCTCCAATCTGATGCGTAAAGGTGCCATTCGCGGGCGCCGTTATATTCTTGAGGAAAGTCCCTATATCGTTTCTATTGGTGCATCTCGCGTGGACGTGATTGGCTGGCCAGAGATGCAACACACGCTAAGCTCGGGCGATAATGGCTCAGACAGCCATCGAGGCATCGTGCGCACCGTTGTTAGTGGCACTGCTCATAACATTGCTCAAACTTTGGCACATCTTGACTGCCCTGTACGCTTGGTGTCTGTTTTTGGTGGTGACGACGAGGGTGAGCGCCTTATTGCCTCTTGCAAACGTGACGGTATCGACATAAGCGAATCCATGACGGCACGCGGCATGGAATCCGCTTCCAACGTTTTTTTAACTCGCCCTGATGGTACACGACAGCTTGTTCTCAGCGATTCAAAGGCATTTGATTTGCTCTCCCCCGACTACTTGGCAGAGCATCTTGCCACCATTAATCGAGCAGCAATCTGTATTGTTGAATCATCAGTACCGCAGGCCTCACGAGATTTTTTGTGGAAAAGCGTGCAAGTACCCATGGCGTATGTGTCATCTACCAGCAGAAATGGTATTCCCACAGAGGCAGATTTGTCACGCCCAGACCTCGTTAAGATTGACATTTCTACACTCGAAGCGCTTGTAGAGCGCATATTACCCAGCCTTATGGAGATAAAAATAGCAAGCTCTGAGGTATTGGCGCGTGGGCCTCGCGCAGTATTTGTATCGCTTGAGGACGGCGGATTGTTCTGCTTGGGCCAAGGCGAAGAAGCACATTTGCCCTGGGTAGGAGGTCCACTGCCACCCTCAGGAGAATTCCAAGATGCTTTGTCTGCCAGCATTATCTGGGGCTGGATCCAAGGATTTACGGCAAAAAAATGCGCCCAAGCAGGACTCGTAGCTGCTGCTTATCACGCTAACGCACGGGGTGCGACACGCGTAACACTTGACAGCAAAAGCTTGCGAGCCCGCTTGGGCGCAGAATCAGACTAGCTAGGGTTTAGCTTACGATTGCGATGCTTGCGCTTGTACCCAGACGATCAGCACCAGCTTCGACCATAGCCAAAGCCTCCTGCTGATTGTGGATGCCGCCAGCAGCCTTAATCTTGCAAGCGTCGCCTACGGTCTCGCGCATCAGGCGAACATCCTCAATGGTAGCGCCGCCTGTGCTAAAGCCGGTGCTTGTCTTGACAAAGGCAGCGCCAGCCTTGACGCAGTCCTGGCAGGCGCGCACGATTTGATCGTGATCAAGCAGGCAGCACTCAAGAATGACCTTAACGGGGTGGCCCTCAGCAGCCTTGACAACCTCAGTAATGTCATTGATAACGTACTCGTCATCGCCATCAATAAGTTTGCCTACGTTGATAACCATATCAATCTCGGCAGTGCCATCCAGCACCGCCTGGTGAGCCTCAGCAGCCTTGCCAGCAGTAGTCGCAGCACCCAGAGGGAAGCCAATGCAGGTGGTAACGCCTACGCCAGAATCACCCAAACGCTCAACAGCAAACTTGGTCCAGCAACCGTTGATAGAAACGGTGGCAAACTTGTACTCCATAGCCTCATCGCAGAGCTTGGCAAGATCTGCCTGAGTTGCATTGGCCTTAAGATTGGTGTGATCGATGCGCTCGTGAAGTTCCATACTTCTCTCCTTTTTCTCTGGTGGTATCGTGACGCGAGATTGTAGCGCCGACTAACAATGTACCGCCCCAATCCCCGTCAAACCTTCATGCAAATCAAAAGCAATCCTGCGCGAGCGGTACTATTTCACTCGCGAACGGTAGACCGCCTCAGCTTACTTTGACGTTTTGCTTATCCGACAAAATATTATCTAAAAAGGTCACCTATCCATCGTCTTAACTCGCACGGCTCTGCTTGCCAAACGCCACGTTCTGTTTCAGATTGCACGACCCTGCTTGTCAAAAGCCACATATCATTTCAACCAACACGGCCCTGCTTGCCAAAAGCCACACATCATTTCAACCTGCACTGCCCTGCTTGTCAAACGCCACATTCTGTTTCATTCGGGGCTGCTCTGCTTGCCAAAAGCCACGTTCTATTTCAGAAAAAATGTCAAAAGCAACGTTCTGTTTCAAAAGGCCTGACGTTTGTGCAGGTAAATTTTTTGGGCGTGAAGAGATATGTGGCTTTTGGCAAAAAAAGTGAAGTAGAACGTGGCGTTTGGCGATTTCTCACTCCACACCAAAAGGATTCCTCTTTGCTGTGGCCAAGCAGAGCGCAGCTAGATGGCTAAGCAGAGCATAGCTAGATGACCAAGCAGAACACAGCTAGGCAACCAAGCAAAGCAGAGCCAGTCGCGGCACACAAGACATCATACAAAACGCCCCCGCAAATGAGCTGCACCCCGAATCTTAGACGCAGGAAACACGTCAAAAATCCGAAGACGCAGCTCAGGTGCAGGGGCGCAAGCATTGCTCGATAATACGAACAATTTTGAACCGCTAAGGCGATTGCATCTCGCTAGATGGCTTAATACATGCCGCCACCCTGGCCACCAGCTGCAGCAGCACGAGAAATGGCTTCCTCAATAGAGGTGTCCTTGGGCTCATCAGAAACGGTAGCCTCGGTGATGAGAATCAGGGATGCAACAGAAGCAGCGTTCTGCAGCGTGGTGCGGGTAACCTTGACAGGGTCAAGGACGCCCATCTCAACCATGTTGCCGTAGGTGCCATTTGCGGAGTCAAGACCCTCGCCCTCAGGCAGTGACTTAATCTTCTCAACCACAACGGAACCCTCAAAGCCAGCATTGGCAGCAATGGTGCGTACAGGAGCTGCAAGTGCCTTGCGAATGATGTCAACGCCAATTTGCTCGTCAGCATCTACGGTCTCAACGGTATCAAGAGCCTTGGTTGCCTGCAGGAAAGCAACGCCGCCACCTGCGACAATGCCCTCCTCAACAGCTGCACGAGTGGCCTGGAGAGCATCCTCAATGCGGTGCTTGACCTCCTTGAGCTCAACCTCGGTGGCAGCGCCAACCTTGATAACTGCAACACCACCGGAGAGCTTGGCCAGACGCTCCTGGAGCTTCTCGCGGTCAAAATCAGAAGTAGTGTTCTCAATCTCGTTCTTAATCTGAGCAACGCGCTCGTCGATGGCCTCCTTGGAGCCAGAGCCGCCAACGATAGTGGTGTTGTCCTTGGTAATCTTGACGGACTTAGCGCGACCGAGCATCTCGGCAGTAACATCAGAAAGGGTGACGCCGAGCTCTTTCATAGCAACCTGACCGCCAGTAAGTACAGCGATGTCCTCAATCATGCGCTTACGACGATCACCGTAGCCAGGAGCCTTGACAGCTGCAACCTGGAGAGCGCCACGAATCTTGTTGAGGATCAGCGATGCCAGAGCTTCACCGTCAACGTCCTCGGCAATAATAAGCAGAGGGCTGCCAGACTTTGCAACTGCCTCGAGAATAGGCATGACATCCTGGACATTGGAGACCTTCTGATCGGTCAGCAGAATGTAAGGATTCTGCAGCTCAGCGGTCATGGTATCCTGCTCAGTTGCAAAGTACGGAGAGATGTAGCCCTTGTCGAACTGCATACCCTCAACAGTGTCGATATCGATACCAAAGGTCTGAGATTCATCAACAGTGATAACGCCGTCCTTGCCAACAACCTCCATTGCGTCGGCAATCTTGGCACCAATCTGGGGATCGCCAGCAGAAATGGTACCAACGGAAGCAATCTGCTTCTTGGTGGAGACGTCCTGCGCGGAACCCTTCATCTGCTCAACAGCGGCTGCAACTGCTTTGTCAATACCACGACGAATAGCAATGGGATTTGCACCAGCTGCAACATTGCGAAGGCCCTCATTAACGATAACCTGTGCAAGCAGAGTTGCGGTGGTGGTACCGTCACCAACGGTGTCATTAGTCTTGGTAGCAACCTCTTTTACCAGCTGAGCACCCATGTTCTCAATGGGGTCCTTAAGCTCAATCTCCTTGGCAACAGAAACACCATCGTTGGTAATGGTGGGGGCGCCGTAGCTACGCTGAAGTGCGACATAGCGACCCTTGGGGCCAAGGGTTGTGGTAACTGCATCGGCAAGAGTGTTGACACCCTTGGCGAGCTTGGCACGCGCATCGGTGCCGAAGGTAATATCCTTTGCCATTGTTTTTCCTCCTTGTAGGAATACTCAATCAAAAAGCTTTGCTCTGCTTGTAAGTAGAGCAGCTACTAAACGAGCTACTTACTCGCTAATAATGGCGTAGATGTCGTCAGCACGGAGCAGCAGGAAATCCTCGCCATCAATCTTGACGTCGTTGCCGCCAAACTTGCCGTAGTAAACCTCATCGCCCTTCTGGACATCCATGGGAATGCGATTGCCATTCTGGTCGCGCTTGCCCTCACCCACAGCAATAACCTGACCACGCTGAGGCTTTTCCTGTGCGCCAGAGCTGATGTAGAGGCCAGAGGAAGTCTTCTCCTCCTTGGGAGCGGGCTTGACGAGAACGCGATCACCCAGCGGCTTCAATGTCATGATTAAAACCTCCTTCTGCGCCATGCGGCGCCTGTTTGCGAGCGGTGCGGGCCAAGCCCGCCGTTCTTAACTGCCAACGCTAGGAATAATACCCAGATATGCAAAATATAACAACGGAATTGGAAAAAAATCTGCTATCGACACACTTAGGTTTATTGAGTGTGTTTCAGTAGTAAGTTCTGTGGGTTTTACGTAGCACCCCCTGCTCTGCTTGATCTCAGCACGGTGCTTTTTTGCCAAGCAAAGCAAACAGGATTGGGATTGCCCTTCGCTAGCGTAGAGCTACAACTGGCTAGTCATCTAGATGCTCGAGTCCAGAGAGCCAGAGGTTTGCTTGGGCATCGGATGGCATACGCAAATCGCCGCGAGGGCTCACTGCCACCGAGCCTACCTTTGGCCCATCAGGCAAACAGCTTCTTTTGAACTGCTGAGCAAAGAAACGCCGATAAAAAGTCCTCAGCCAAGTCTTGATTGTCGCCGCATCATAACTATCGCCTAACGCATAGCACGCCAAACGGTAAACCTTGCGCGGAGCAAAACCACGCCTCAGTACTTGATACAAGAAGAAATCATGCAGTTCATAGGGTCCCACCAAATCCTCGGTGCGCTGCGAAATCGTACCATCAGCTGATGCGGGCAGGAGCTCGGGTGACACTGGTGTATCGAGCACGTCAAGCAATACACGCGACAATGCAGCCGAACTCGTGGTATCCGCTACGTGGTTAACTAAGTGTCTAACCAGCGTCTTTGGCACACTACCGTTAACACCATACATACTCATATGGTCGCCATTGTAGGTTGCCCAGCCCAGAGCCAGCTCGGATAGATCGCCCGTACCAATGACCAAACCACCATCTTTGTTGGCGATATCCATCAAAATCTGTGTACGTTCACGCGCTTGGGAATTCTCGTAGGTCACGTCATGCACATTTTCATCCTGCCCAATATCGGCAAAATGCTGACGTACGGCCGCGGCGATGGGTACTTCACGCAGTTCACAACCCAAAGCATCTGCCAACTCCTGCGCATTAGAATGCGTGCGGTCGGTCGTGCCAAAACCAGGCATAGTTACCGCAATGATCCCCGCACGATCAAGCCCTACCAGATCAAACGCACGCGCTGTCACCAATAAAGCAAGCGTCGAATCCAGGCCACCCGACACTCCTATCGCTGCATGTGTCGAGCGCGTGTGAGCCAAACGACGAGCCAAACCATGTGCCTGAATCGATAGTACGTCTTCGCAGCGCTGAGCACGTGTCACGGGATTATCTGGCACAAAGGGATGGGGGTCGACAAAGCGTGTGAGCTTAGTTGCAGCCTTTTCCAAAGTAAATTCGACATGGACATAGCCCATATCAAGCTCAGAGGCACCGCTTGACTGAAAGGTAGACTGACGGCGACGTTCGGCCGCCAACAAAGACACATCAATCTCACTTGCCGCACAACCATCACCAAAAGGTTTACTTTCGGCAAGCAGAGCACCATTTTCGGCAATCATGTCATGTCCAGAATAGACCACATCCTGAGTTGACTCACCTTCCCCAGCGCTTGCGTAGATATAGGCAGCTAACAGGCGTGCAGATTGGCCTATCACCAGATTGCGACGATAATCAGCCTTGCCAACGACAGCATTGCTCGCAGAAAGATTTACTATCACCGTTGCCCCAGCAAGAGCATGGTTGGTCGACGGGGGATTTGGCACCCAGAGGTCCTCACAAATCTCCACGGCAATTTTGAGTTCAGGCATCGATTCGCAAACAAAGATCTGATTGGCACCAAAAGGTATGCCGAACTCCCCTGCAAAAGGCAGGTTCACAATCATCACGTCTTCATGACCAACAGAAAAATGACGACCTTCATAAAACTCGTTATAGGTAGGAATGTTCTGCTTGGACACAACACCTAAAATCTCGCCATGGCTCACTGCGACTGCACAGTTATAAAGTTTCGCATTGTTACGCAGAGGCGCACCAAAAAAGATAATTGCATCATAGTCAGCAGTGACCTCGGCAATTTCGGTAAGTGCACGCTCAGTTGCATCAAGCAGGATATCCTGCCAGAAGAGATCTTCGCAGGTATAGCCCGTTACGCAGAGCTCCGGCAAAACGATAATTTTTGCTCCATCATGCTCATATGCGTCACGAATCTCCGAGAGAATCGCTTTAGTGTTATAGGCAACATCAGCAACGCGAATCTCAGGCGTACGGGCTGCAACTTTGACAAAACCGTCCTGCATGGAGTCCTCCTTGGGCAACAATATCCAGCCAGCATCTATGATACCGCCTTGCTTGCCATCACAAATGCTCGGACGCTGGCAAAAGGTTGTGGATATGTCAGGGCAAGACCCTATTCTTAAGATTTTTTTGGATGACTTTCAGGTGCTGCTATTAGAATTTTGCATAAGACCGTTTACGTGGGAAGTCTGCCCTGGATATTCCCAAAATCGTAAACAGCTGATATAAGGAGAAGTGTGTATGAACGTAAAGTCCGGAACCCTTGCAAAGGCAGCTGTTGCCGCCGCTCTTTCCTGCGCAATTGCCTCACCCTTTGTTGCAGTAAATGCTTATGCTGCAGAGGATGCACCCACCAACAACAATGACGCGACTGTTGCTGCCGCCCCAGCAGCACCTGCTGAGGAAGCCACTGAGACCGTCGCTGCAACCACTCCTGAAACCACTGCCGCCCCCCCGAAGCTGAGGTCACTCCTGCCACCGAAGAGACACCCGAGGCCGAGGCTACTCCCGCAACCGAAGCTCCTGCGCCCGCAGAGGCAACGTCAACTCCCGCAGCACCCACTGCTGTCAATCGTTCTGCAGCCCATCCCTCTCCCACACTGGCTGACCAAGTTAAAGAGATGATGCAAGCAGCAGGAATTGATGTGGATAAGTACAGCAATCTGTACGGCGATATCCTCATTAATAACGATTCCACTACCAAGACCGCTTATAAGGTTAAAGCTGGTGAGGTAGTGGCAGTGTCTGGCACCCTTAATGTGAGTAACGTTTGGGCACTCATGCAGGAGATTGAAAAAGCCTATGACAGTGTCCCTATCGAGTTTTTTCTAGGCAACGAAAGCAAAGTAAACTTCGCCTTCACCATTACCCTCACACTTCCCGAGGGGATGGATTTCGAGAAAGACACTGATGGCAAGGTTGACATCACCTACGATAATTTTGGTGATGCGGAGACTGGCATTTGGGATACCACTGCCTCTGCTGAGGGTAAGACACTCACGGTTATTGCATCAATTAAGGAGTATATGGAATACGGTGATCTGAGAAACTTCGTCAAGAAGATTGCCGAGGATACCAAAAATGGTGTCATGTCTATTACTGTAAACAAGGTAAAAGTTAGTGACAATGCGCAACCTGGCAAGATTGTTGTCAAGGGTAGCGTTAATGGCAAGATGGGCATCAGTGAGGAATCCTTCATTGTGGTGACATCAAGGCGTGAATGGTTGGCTTACAGTAACGTTAATGGCAAGATGGACCTCGGTGAGGAAACACTCTTTGAGTGGGGTTCTGCCCAAGATCCCAACGGCATAGATGCAGAGGGTCCAAATGACGGCAGCATCCAGGCAACACTTGAGGTCGAGAAGAAGGCAGACCCCAAGCCCGAGGTAAAGCCCGAGACTAAGCCTCAGCCCAAGCCTGCTCCTGCGCCCAAAGCTGCACCCAAGCACATTGCCCCCGCCAAGGCCGTAAAGAAGAGTTCTGCTCTCCCCCAGACCTCTGATACAGCCACTGCTCTTCCTGCAGCTGTGCTCGCTATCGCCGGCGGTCTGCTTGCTGCAGCTGCAACCGTTTTGCGCAAGCGCAACGAGAACTAATTCTTACCCACATTAGTTAATGACTCCTAACGGTCTCTGACACCCGCCAGAGACCGTCTTTTTTATGCCATCCACCTCTACAGCAACACACCATCACCCTATCGCCCGCCACGATGGCTAAAGTGTCGTTTGGAATTTAAAGCCAAACTAATGCGGTCAAACAGCTAATCAGCTAAAAGAAGGTCACATGGCGGTCGAACTGGTTATTCGCTCAAAAAATGTCTTTACAGACAGGACCAACAAAACACAAGCACTTGCTATTGGCATTACGCAGGGAATCATAACAGCAGTTCTTCCATATGAGCGCGCTGATGAACTGTGCGATTTTCAGGCTCAGCTCATTGACTACGGTGACAAGTTCGTCTGTCCAGGCTTTCATGATGCGCATCAACACGTGCTGCACTCTGCGCTTTTTCCCTCTGCACTCGCAGATCAATATGTCGGAACTAGCGAAGCAGATGAGGTCGCACATCTCATCAATTTTGCAAAAACCCTCCCTGATACGCAGGATTGGGTGCTCACGCATGGTTGGCGTCAATCCCTTTGGATAGACCCCACCGCTGCGCCAACGTGCCACTCATTGGATGCCGCCTTTCCCAATCGTCCTGTCGCACTTTACTCAGGGGACGCTCATACGCTCTGGCTCAATTCGTGCGGCATGACTGAACTAGGTATTACCGATGCAACTCAGCCACCCGCTGGTGGAAGTTTTGATCGTGATGCTCATGGCCACCTCACTGGCGTCCTCCGCGAAGCGGCTGGCATGGCTTACGTCGCCCGTCTTGTTGACATGCTTCCTGATGAGGCGCTCGTGCAGGTATACCGCAGTTATTTCCACCGCCTATCCAGCATGGGTATCACCTCAGTGTGTGACATGGCGCTCTCGCTGATCCCTGATGCAGACTCCATTCGCCCTGACATCTACCAGCAACTTCTCAATGCTGATGAGCTAACACTTCGCGCACATCTCTTCCCTACCCTCACCGAAGACGAGTCCAACCTTGAGATCATGCAGGCCGAACTTACAGGCAATATGCTTCAAGCCCCAGGTTTCAAGCAATTCTTTGACGGAGTCAGCTCGGCGCACACCGCCTGGTGCAGCAAGCCCTATACCAATGCTTATTTTACGGGCGATGTCGGCAGGCCTACGGTAGCACCTGAGCGCATGCGTTCGCTCGTACTTTCAGCAGCAAGCCACGGCCATGCTGTGCGCATCCATACCATTGGCGACCAAGCAGCTCATGAAGCTCTCAATATTTTTGAGGAAGCAACTCGTCTTTATGGTCAGCCCAAACAAGGTGCCCACACTCTTGAGCATATTGAAGATATCCAGTCCACAGACATTGACCGTCTTGCAAAGACGCACGTTATTGCTTCTGTGCAACCACCTCACGCGGTCATTGACCTGTCTCAACCCGACCGCGATTTAGGATCTGAACGAACAGCACGCATGTGGCCTTTTGAGGCGTTTCTACAGACAGGCGCTACTCTTGCATTTGGTACGGATTCACCTGTTGTACCCCCTACCAGTCAAGATGTACTGTACTGCGCTATCACTCGCCAGATGCCCCAAAGTCACCTTCCCAAAGGTGGCTGGCACCCCGAACACTGCATCAGCCGTGCAGATGCTTTGCGAGCTTATACATATGGCAGCGCAGCAACAGTGGGCCGCACGCATGAGTTGGGACTGTTAGCACCTGGCATGCTTGCTGACTTAGCTGTATGGGATACAAACTTCCTCACGTGTGAGTCTGAAGAAATCCAGCAAGCCCACTGTCTTGCCACCTATCTCGGTGGCAAGCAGATCTTTTCTGCTTAACAACAACAAATGCGTAGCTCGGCTGGCTTATCGCAGACAATTCTTCCCATAACCGCCAATAGCAATTACTCAGCGGTTATTTCCGGCAGCTTTATAAAACCTATGGGTCGTTTTATAAAATCCACAGTGATAGTTAAAAGTTTTAGCCCAGAGGAGGCGTTTTTGATCGGAATCCTACCAAAAACGCCTCCTCTGGGCGCTTTACCCTAGGATTGTCAAAGTCGACGTCAGGTCTATCGCCTATTCGACACCAGAACGTCGCCACTTGTTCGACGCTGACAACCAACATCGTCCCCTGCCTATCCGACGCCAGTGTCTTCCAAATAGCGAGACAAAAAAGCACGCGTACGTTCATGTTGGGGATGGGTGAACATATCCTTGGGATAACCTTCCTCGGCAATAATTCCCTCATCCATAAAGACAACTTTATCAGAGACGTTTTTGGCAAAGTCCATCTCATGAGTCACAACCACCATTGTCATGCCCTGCTCGGCAAGACAGTGCATAATCTCGAGAACCTCACCAACAATCTCAGGATCCAGCGCACTTGTCGGCTCATCAAAAAGCATGAGCTCAGGCTCCATGCATAGTGCTCGCGCAATCGCAACACGCTGCTTTTGCCCACCCGAAAGCGTGCTAACCGCAGCTCCTGCAAAATCCTTGAGTCCAACCTCATCCAAACGCTTCAGCGCCACCTCCTCTGCTTCGGCTTTCGTCGCTTTTTTAAGCAGAACTGGCGCCAACGTACAGTTGCCTAACACATTCATATTGTTAAACAAGTTAAAGCTCTGAAATACCATGCCAATGTTTTGGCGCAGACTGTTGACATCCACATGCTCGGCAGCAAGATCACTGCCATGAAACCACACATGACCCGAATCAGGTGTCTCCAGCAAGTTGATACAACGCAGCAGAGTTGATTTGCCCGAACCGGATGCGCCAATGATGGTGACGACTTCGCCCCTATTAATGGTTAGATTGATATTTTTGAGCACCTCATGGTTGCCAAAACACTTACGCAGACCTTCAACGCGTACCAGTGGATTTTCAGCAGTATCCGACTCACGAATTGTTTGAGTATTGATAGTCATCGCCACTCCTTACTGCTTGTCCGCGGAGACCGCGGCGTGAATCGAGTCGGAGGTTTGCTGCAACCTAGGCGCATCCAAATGCTTGGAAAGCCTATTAAGCAGATACGTTGCAAGTGCCGTCAAAATCAGATAGAACACTGCGGCAACCATGTAAACCTCGATATTCTTGTAATAAATACCAGCCATAGCACGAGACTCATACATCAACTCGACAACACCAATCACAGACAATACTGACGAGTCTTTGATATTAATAACGAGCTCGTTAGAAAGGCCTGGGATAGCAAACTTAATACCCTGAGGGAACACAACGTGCAACAATGTTTGCCACTGAGAAAGACCCAACGAACGTGCAGCCTCTGTCTGGCCTGCATCGACTGACTCGATACCACCGCGCAGCACCTCCATCATGTAGGCGGTGGAGTTTAGAGACACAGTTACCAGACCAGCGATAAACGTTGACCACACCAGGCGAATCTGTCCCGAACTCATACCCGTGCCCAGCAGCACGGCAAATCCGGCATTATAGATAATTAGCGCCTGTACCATCATAGGTGTGCCGCGTACAATGGTTGAGTAAAGCTTGGCAAATCCAGATCCTACAACCTTAAAGAAGCGCACCAAGTCATTATCTGCACGATCAATCTTGAGCAAGCGCAGTGTTGCCATCAATAGTGCCAAGAAAAATGCAATGATTGTACCAAAAACAGCCAACTCAACCGTTGTAAGAATACCTGTACAGAAGAGCGCACGCCCCTCATAGAGCATATAAAGCGCTGCTTCCAAGCCGCCGCGTGGAATCTTGTCAGCCCCAATAGCGGTTGCCGCCGAAGATGCAACGCCCATCACCGCACGGTCTATAAAGAGCACGGCCGCAATTATAGCCACCACATAGGAAGCAAAACGTTCCACAGTCACCAGAGGCCTGCGCGCAAAAGGCGAACGCTCAGTATAGTTGTGCCACATGGCAAGCTTGGTCATCAATGCCGCCGCAGCAAAAATCAGCCATGCCACCAGCAGATAGTACATAAGCAGCTCAAGCGCATATACTGGCGCCAAAAAACTCATCTGCGAGCGAGGCTGCATTGAAAACCAAAGACCGATGAGCGCGATCACGCTTGTGGCCAACACAACATAACGATGGTCGGTCTGCACAAACTGGCGCAACCGCCTAAAACGACCCTGCGTATGTGAGTCATCCATCTGGATGTATCCTTCCGAAGAATGTATATAAGCTAGCGGGGGACGCTATATCGCTACTGAGGCATACGCTCGTTGCAAGCAGTCCACATTTCGTCGCGCTCCTTGGTAGGAACATCGGCAATAGCGGCGTTGATCTTCTTCAGGACATCATCTTGGCCCTTGGCAATAGCAGCGTTGTCGTTGTTGGACTTATAGTCTCCAGTAAAACCATCCTTAAGCTGGCATACAACAAAATCTGTATACGTCTCAAGCAGTTTTGAGGCACTTGCACCCGAGTAGGTAATAGCCTCAACCTGATCGTTTTGTAACTGCGCCACTACATCGGGAGCATACTCTAGACCATCTACGTGATTCACATTGGGGATTTGGTCAATTGCCTCGTCGTAGAATGTGCTCTTTTGTCCCACTATCGTTGCGCCAGATAAATCCTTAAGGCTGGTAGCGTTGGCAAACTTGGAGTTCTTCTTGGTAATAACAGCAACAGTGTCCTCAAGATACGGATCAGAAAAATCAACTGATTCAGCGCGGTCAGGAGTCGCAGTCATACCAGCGCAAATGATGTCAATCTGACCCTTCTTGCATGCCTCAACCAAACCATCAAAACTCATAGCAACGGCAACAGGCTCTAGATCCATAGCTTCAGCAATAATCTTTGCAAATTGCACGTCATACCCATCGGCATAAGCTCCCGAGACGTTTTCGATAGGAATCGTGTAATCACTGGGAGTATCAGTCTGCCAGTTATACGGAGCATAGTTGGCTTCCATACCAACACGCATCTTGCCCTCAGAGCCAAACTTATGCTTTGGGAAAGCAGAGCCACCAGACTGGCTATCAGCCGAACCACTTGTGCCTTCGGGAGCAGGGCCGCAGGCTGTTAAAAATGCCATTCCACCTAGGGTAATGGTCGCGAGCCCAGAAGCCTTGAGGAAGCCACGGCGATTCATATTGTGCTTGTTCGGAGCAGAATCGCTGCTAGATGATGTGTGGATAAAGCAATTGTTGTACTTCATGGCTATTCCTCTTTTCTCTGGCTTTCGCCGGACCCCTTTCGCACGTACGACCGGATGAGCCCCATGCCCATCCCCCTTGCAACTTAATGCGTGAAAGTCCCACGTGGTGAAGCTATTATACGTTTTTGCGTTTAGATGAGAGAAAAATAGGCAAAAGGAAACGCTCGTGCAACACATAACGCACGTGAGCGACACAGTTACTAACGCTATTTTTTCTTACGTAAGGAAGATTTTGCATTGTGATGCATAATATGTGCCCCAAAGCTTCCACCCGCCATAACCAGCGCAATATTGCGCGTGCGGATAGGCGTAAGCATCATGGAAACCAAACGTCCCTCAGGCCGTGCCATACGTGCAGCCAGTTGTACATCGTCGTCTGAAATCATCTGACGTACAAGTTTGCGCTTTTCAGCAGCTGGCATCTTGCAGGAAGAATCACAAAGACGCCTAATAAGACCAAGCAGACCTTCGATATAGCGTCTCTGGATAACTTCAATACTTGCAGGATCGCCATCAAGCCCCCAGTGATGATAGAGCTCAAGCAGCTCGTTATGCTCATCCTGAAGCTGCTGATAGAGATCGTCTTCCCACTGGCTACGATAGACATTATTGCCATCGATACAATGGTGATAGCTAGGATGTGTCAGTGTGGCAACACGCTCAATATCACGCAAGTAATCCAGCACAAAGCACTGCCCATCGGGGCTTTGCTTGCGAAAATGAATGTCAAGTTGCTTTACCCGATCGAGTTTGAAAAGCTTGCCCCAAAGATCATACAACTGCCCCTCTTCAAACAAACGCCAGGCAGCCGCCCTAAAATCTGCTTGAGTATCAAAATTGTCTTCAGCACAACTGCACAGTTTGGAGACATACTCGCTTTGCCCAAAGTAGCTATCAAGGTAGTAGGAAGATAGTGCAAGTTCAGGATTGCCCTGCTTCATCGTATTGAGTAATTCTTCAAGCGCAGGAGGCTCAAGCCAGTCATTGCCACTTACAAACATAAGGTACTTACCGCTGAGCTGATCAAGCGCACAATTGAGCGCCAACTGAGAATCATCATCGCTTTGATGCAAAATGGTGATTCGAATATCCCTATCTGCCATACGTTCGAGCATATCGCTTGTACGATCATCCGAATTCAGGTCAATAGCAAGCAGTTCGAAACTCTCGCATGTTTGACGCTGAAGACTTTCGACAGCACGACGGATGGTGCCATCCACATTGTGGGCGGGCATCACAATCGAAACTAGGGGCTTGTCAAAAAGCCTGCTCATCTATCTGGAAGCTCCTTTTGAGCAATGACTCAGAATATAAAACGACACCACTCGCAACGACACATATGTTCATCTTCTACTGTTTTGCTACTGATTATCGCGCCTCAGAGACTCCATAACAGCAAATCTTGCCACTGCTCACGGATATTCCAGCAATGTGGATAATGCTTGCACATATTTTTGCTTGACGTGATATTACTTAGCTGCCACCTGCGTCCCCAAAACCTCATTGAGCTTGTTGGCGTTAATAGATTTAGCTTGAGTGCCATCTTTGAGCTTGGCATCAGCAGTAGGAGCCTCGCTACGTGCCAGCTTGTCGATACCAATAGAAAGCGTACGCTCGGCCAGATCGGTCATCTCACCAAAAGTCATATCAGATTTAATAGACTCCAAAATCTTTGTGGACGAACCAATAAGCGACTGCATACCAGCGCCTTTGAGCTGGGCAATGTGCTCCCAAATATCATCAGTACCCACGATCGCGTGAGAGAGACGCACATTAATCGCACTTGACAAAGGAGCAATACATGCCGATGCGCCCATAGCATCAAAGCGAGCAGAAAGTGTTGTATCACCTTTGTCAGTTGTAAGCTTAG
>NZ_DBHHGF010000013.1:33609-62414 GCF_057238325.1 Olegusella sp.
CTCACCAAACTACCTGTACCCTTGCTCACATTAATCGATAGCAGCTGAATTGCATGTAATTTGGGTTTTGCTGCATTGGGATTGTCAACCGAGAAAATCACCACATTGGTAAAGATGTCGCTGGAAGCTTTATAGCCCTTGGGTGCTGCAACTTCGCCTTGTGCCTTGATAGATGTTTTGAGGGTTCTGTCACCCAGGTTGGCATCGCGATGTGCCATCACCCAGCTCCAGCGCAGCGAGATAACAAGACCAATCAACACAAATGCGCCCGCAGCACAAGCCAAAATCAAGCCAGCCCTATCACTACGAGGTACATCTGTGCGCTCAAAGCGTTCGCGCTTGTGCAGCATAAAAATCTCCTCGCCTTCATAGCGTGCAGTTTCTCTTGACAGAGTATAGCCGACCTTGCAGGATGTCTAACGATTCTTAATCCCAGGGTTTCAGCACACCACAGGGATAATCCACTGCGGCAAAGCAGAGCCCTTCTGCAGGTGCTGTAGGGCCCGCTGCGCTGCGGTTGCGCGCTTGCAGGGCTCTAGCAAGCCAATCAGGCTCACGATGTCCGCGTCCCACTTCCACCAAAGAGCCTGTAATTATGCGCACCATATTGTGCAAAAAAGCATTACCCGCAACGTCCACAACAACTAACTGCTCACCCGCCTCTTCCAGTTGTGATACTTCAAGCTTTATTACACAACGTGAGGTAGAACGTCCTGCTCCATCAAGAAGAGCAACGGAGCTTGCCTTACAAAAACTTCGAAAATCATGCTCGCCAAGCAATGCTGTGGCCGCAGTATTCATCTGCTCCACATTAAGAGTGCGCGCGCTACGCAACCACCACGCATGTCCCCATGACAATACGGGGCGCGCATTGCCCACGACAATTCGATAGCGATAGTGCCGCTCTATGGCATCAAAACGAGCCGAGAAACTCGCTGGTGCCTGATAGAGCCCTGCAATAGAAATATCGTCTGGAGTTAAAGCTACAAGCGATGCTTCAAGGCGTCTTCCCTGTCGTTTAAGCTCTTCGGCATCAGCCGAAAAACTCACATGCTGCGCCTGTGCATGCACACCTGCATCCGTACGGCCTGCACATTCAAGCTCGACTGGACGCCGTAGAGCAGTTTCAAGAGCACGCCGCAACTCACCTGCAACAGTACGCTGTCCTGGTTGCTCGGCAAAACCGGCAAAGTCTGTTCCTCTATAGCCTAGGCGTACAACTATGGTTCCCGCTGCCTCACTCATAGCCCACCTTTTATTCTTGCAGTAGTCTAGTATATCCAGATGGAAAAAGGGGCCTGGCACTAGTCCAGACCCCTTTGAACATACATAAAGCTAGAGCTTTACTCAGCTGCCTCGGTGGTCTCCTCAGCAGCGACCTCAGTCTCAGGAGCCTCTTCCTTGGCAGGAGCGGGCTCAACAACCTTGGTAACCTTAGCTGCAGCCTTGGAGGCAACAGGCTCGGTAACGAGCTCGATGATGACAATCTCAGCGCCGTCGCCCTTGCGAGGGCCGAGCTTCATAATGCGGGTATAGCCACCATTGCGACCATCCCACTGGCCCTGAGCTGCGCGGTCAAAGACCTCGGCAACAACGTTCTTGTCGCCCAGCTTGGCAATAGCCAAACGACGAGCTGCAACGTCACCACGCTTTGCCCAAGTAATGATCTTGTCGACCTCAGGACGGATAGCCTTGGCGCGCTGATCCAGAGTCTTAATACGATCGTTAGAAAGCAGGGCGCAAACAAGGCTCTTCTTCATTGCCTTGGTGTGGCTCGCATCGGTGCCGAGCTTCATGCCCTTCTTTTTATTGTGTCTCATGGTCTTGCTACTCCTCTAAAAGGTACGGACGACTAGGCCTTAAGTCCCAGGCCCATATCCTCGAGCTTGTCTTTGACTTCCTCGATGGACTTGACGCCGAAGTTGCGAATGTTGAGCAGGTCGTTCTCAGAGAACTCGACAAGCTGGCGCACAGAGTGAATACCAGCACGCTTGAGGCAGTTGTAAGAGCGCACGGATAGCTGCAGGCTCTCAATTGCCCTATCGAGATCGGTGTTGTCCTCTTCCTCTTCGCCCGTCGCAAAGATGGAGGTGTCCTCAACAGGCTCCTCTTCATCGGTCAGCGTCATGAACGCAGCCATATGCTGATTGATGATGTTGGCGGCCTCGACAACTGCATCGCGCGGGGAGATCGAGCCATCGGTCTCCACCTCAAGCACGAGGCGGTCATAGTCGGTATGCTGACCAACGCGACACGGGGTAACAACCTTGGCACAACGACGAACAGGCGAATACAGAGAGTCAATCGCGATAACACCAATGGGGTTGTCGTGATCGTTGTCATCGCCCGACATATAGCCACGACCACAAGCGATGCGCATAGACATCGTAAGGTGCTGGCCCTCGCCGAGGTGGCAAATAACCTGGCTCTTGTTGACCAAATCAAACTCAGCAGGAATCTGGAAATCCCCGCCAGTGACGGTCATGGGACCGTCAACGTTGATGGTGGCAACAGCCTCATCGCCAGTGCCATTTGCACGGAACACAAGACCCTTGACGTTAAGAACGATATCGGTGACATCCTCATAGACGCCAGGCACCGTGGTGAACTCATGCTGGACACCATCGATTTTGATTGCCTCGACAGCTGCGCCCTCGAGAGAGGAAAGCAGCACACGACGAAGCGAGTTGCCCAGCGTATCGCCATAACCGCGCTCCAGCGGCTCTGCGCTGACACGTGCGATGTTCTCACTGATCTCTTCCACCGAAACTTCTGGCCGAATGAACTCGGACATGTAAATCCTCCTGACTTACCGGTTTAACGGGAGTACAGGTTGACGATCTGCTGCGGGTCAATTGTCTCGTCATTGACGAGGTCAATCTGATCGCGAGTCGGGACCTGAAGAACGGTGCCAGACAGCTTCTCGATGTCAACCTCCAGCCAGGCGGGAACAGTCATGTGCTCAGAAGCGATGACTGCCTCCTTGATGGGGAGGAGATCCTTGTACTCAGGAGCGACTGCGACAACATCGCCAGTCTTGACCTGATAAGAAGGAATATCGACACGCTTGCCGTTCACGATAATATGACCGTGACGGACGGTCTGACGAGCCTCACGACGCGTACGAGCAAAGCCAAGGCGGAAGACAACGTTGTCCAGACGGCTCTCGAGGAGTGCCATCAGGTTGTCGCCGGTAATGCCCTCAACGCGGATTGCGCGAGTGTAATAACTACGGAACTGCTTCTCAAGAACACCGTAGATAAACTTTGCCTTCTGCTTCTCGCGGAGCTGCTGGCCGTACTCAGACGGCTGGCGGCGAGACTGCTTGGGCTCACGGTGAGACTTCTTGTTATAACCCATCACCGCGGGATCGATGTCGAGCGCGCGGCACCTCTTGAGGACAGGAGTCCTATCAACTGCCATTTTGTCTGTCCTTCCTGATTAGTTGCGGCGACGCTTGCGAGGACGGCAACCGTTGTGGGGGATGGGAGTCTTGTCCTGGATACCAGAGACCTCAAGACCTGCAGCCTGAAGGCTGCGAACGGCGGTCTCACGACCAGAACCAGGGCCCTTCACAAAAACGGTAACCTTACGCAGGCCGTGCTCCATAGCTGCCTTGGCACAAGCCTCTGCTGCCACCTGTGCTGCAAACGGCGTGGACTTACGAGAGCCCTTAAAGCCGACGGTGCCACCAGACTGCCAAGCAATTACGTTGCCCTGTGCGTCGGTAATCGAGATGATCGTATTGTTAAAGGTAGACCTAATGTGTGCCTGGCCTACTGCAATGTTCTTGCGGTCCGCACGACGCACGCGCGTGTTGCGAACGTTCTTCTTCTGCGGCATGCGTTATCCCCTCTTCTTTCCACCGACCTGACGACGCGGACCCTTTCGAGTGCGTGCGTTGGTGTGGGTGCGCTGGCCGTTTACAGGAAGGCCCTTGCGGTGACGCAGGCCCTTGTAGCAGCCAATCTCCATCAGACGGGCGATATTCGTACGACGCTCACGGCGAAGGTCACCCTCCGTCGTAAAGTTTGCATCGATATAATCGCGGATCTTGGTCACCTCGTCCTCTGTAAGGTCCTTGACACGAGTCTCCTTGGAGATCTCGCAGGCCTCGCAGATTTTGGTGGCGCTAGTCTGGCCGATGCCATAAAGGTAGGTGAGGCCAACCTCAACGCGCTTGTCACGCGGCAGGTCGACGCCGTTAATACGTGCCAACTTGTTGCCCCCTTAGCCCTGACGCTGCTTGTGACGAGGGTTTTCGCAGATTACAAAAACCTTGCCATGGCGGCGTACAATTTTGCACTTGTCGCACATCTTCTTGACCGAAGGACGTACCTTCATTTTGTCTTTCCTTCCGGTAGTGCCGGTCCGAACTATGTCATCGCCCAGCCGCTGGCGTGAATTCCCGGCTGTGTCCTTGCATGGCTTGGCCTTGGCTGTGGTGAACCAAGACGTCCGCCCGAACACACTGCCTACTTGTAACGGTAGGTAATGCGTCCCTTTGTGAGATCGTAGGGAGAAATCTCGACGACAACACGGTCGCCGGGCAGGATGCGGATGTAGTTCATCCTAATCTTGCCTGAGATGGTGCACAGAATGGTCTTGCCGTTCTCGAGCTCGACGTTAAACATTGCATTCGGCAACGGCTCAATGACCTTGCCTTCTAGCTCGATTGCGCTTTGCTTGCTCACCTGTCCTGCTCTCTCCTCGCCAAATCTCACTACTGCCAGAGTAAAATCGCACAATGACAGCGATAGTCAATAATAATCGCCTAGGCAACTAAAGTCGAGCTATCCCCCTCTGTTCTGTAAAGTCTTGCTCGAATTTCACAAACTATTCGCAAGCTCCCTGTTTTCAGGTCTTTTTGTGGGCAATCTTCACGCCCGGCTTTTCATATCTCATACCCACTCCCCGACCTCAGCCTCTTCACCACATCTAACCCAACCCCAGCCATAATCTGTTGCAACCTCAGGTTGCAACAGCAAAATTTGCAAGCTACCTACCTGCTAATATCCTACAAATCTGCATGTAGATGACCTGGTGTCTCAACCTCAGGTTGCAACAGGTAGTGGTGACCACACACCTGCAGTTGGACATGCAAAAGAAGTGCGCGTCCGTGATAGTAGACCGCCTTATGGCACGCCAGGTGTCAAAAGCCACACTTCATTTCACCCTGGGTGTCAAAAGCCACGTTCTACTTCACTTTTTTAGCCAAAAGCCACATATCTCTTCATGCACAAAAAATTTACCTGCGCAAACGTCAGGTCCTTTGAAACAGAATGTGGCTTTTGACATTTTTTCTGAAACAGAACGTGGCTTTTGGCAAGCAGGGCTGCTCCAACTGAAAGAATCCGTGGCTTTTGGCAAGCAGGGACGTGCTGATTGAAAGAGTATGTGGCGTTTGGTAAACGGGGCCGTGTTGCTTGAAAGAATCGGTGGCGTTTGACAAGCAGAGCCGTGCAATCTGAAACAGAGTGTGGCTTTTGGCAAGTGTAGCTGCGCCATTTGTATGCTCGCGGGCAGTGCTGGGTAGTTAGTTAGCACGCGAGGTAGTCACGCGCCCTTAGTTAGCTAATACACAAAACCCAGCTCGATAGATCTGGAGCTGGGTTTGAGAAAAAATGTAGGCCTAACAAAAATATGTAGCGCCTAGCTAAATATGAAGAACGGCAGTGCTATCGGCCGAACTGTCATCCGAAGAATCATCTAACTCAGCCAAAGATTCCTGCGGCACTTCTTGCTTGGGCCCCTCGGTATCACAGACTGATTCTGCTTCGGGTTCAAGACCGCCATGCATGGAACACCATGGTCCCAGCTCATCAGCCGTCAAAATTAGAGGGCCATCTGCAGTAATCGCAACAGTATTCTCATAATGCGCCGCAGCAAGACCATCAGCTGTCTGAACCGTCCAACCATTAGACCACGTACGCGTATCATAACTACCGAGGGTAATCATTGGCTCAATCGCAATAACCATCCCTACCTGGAGCTTGATGCCGCAACCAGGACGACCATAATTGGGAACGTTTGGGTCCTCATGCATTTTGTGGCCTACACCGTGGCCAACATACTCACGCACCACGCCATAGCCATGTGTCTCAGCAAGGTGTTGCACCGCATAACCAATATCGCCTAGGTGATTGCCCGGCACCGCTTGTTCGATACCTGCCATCAGGCAATCGCGCGTAATCTCGCAAAGGCCCTGAACTTCAGGGGTAACCTCACCCACCAAAAAAGTCCAAGCATTATCTCCTACCCAGCCATCCTTGGTAGCACCCGTATCAATGGAGAGAATGTCACCTGCTTGCAACACAGTATTCTCATTGGGAATGCCGTGGACAATCTGAGCATTAGGAGACGCGCAAATACTGCCTGGAAAACCACCATAACCCTTAAAGCTCGGCTTGGCTCCTTGTGCCCAAATATAATCTTCAACGGCACGGTCAATCGCCGCGGTTGTCACACCGGGAATTGCCATGGTGCCCGCTATACGCAGCGCTGCCTTGGAAATAGCTCCCGCCGCGCGCATCTGCTGGATTTCATCGGGTCCTTTGATATGGATCATAGGCCAAGCTGTGCTTTCGTATCGACATAGACCTCATCTACGGGACGATCTCCATCGACCTTAAGAAGCTTGTTCTGCTTTTCGTAATACTCAATAAGAGGAGCAGTCTGAGACTGGTAAGTGTCTAGACGCTTTTGGATAGTCTCGGGTTTGTCATCATCGCGCTGATACATCTCGCCGCCACAGCGAGGGCACAGGTCGACTTCGGGACCAGCAGTATAGCTGCAGCTACGGCAGGTACGGCGAGAAGAAAGGCGCTTGACAATAACATCAAAGGCCACGTCGACAAGCAGGGCTCCATCAAGCGCAATACCCATCTTTGCAAGCTCGGCATCCAGCACCTCAGCCTGAGCAGTGTTGCGGGGGAAGCCATCAAGAATCCAGCCTTTTTGCGCATCGGGTTCGGCGAGACGCTCTTTGACCAAATCAATAACAAGACTATCGGGCACGAGCTGACCAGCATCCATATAAGACTTTGCCTGCAAGCCCAGCTCGGACTCTGCTTTTACTGCATTGCGAAGAAGATCTCCTGTAGAGATGTGGGCAACACCAAAATCAGCAACGAGCTTCTGAGCTTGCGTGCCTTTTCCTGCTCCTGGCGCACCTAACAAGACAATGTTCATACATGCCTCTTTCTTTGACATCCAACAAAAACAGATACATATCCAAGGACAGATACGTTTCTATTATCCACGAAACAGCCCTACGAAAGACAATCCGCAGCAAGGCTTTTTGGATACACAAGTCCCAACAGTTACCAACAAGAAGCCTATGCCTCACCAAACTGCAGCGAAATTAAAAAAGATCGCTATTTTGTTAATGCCCATGTACTCATAAAATCCTACCTTGCCCAAGAAGAAGATCTACAAACATAACCCTATAGTCAGCCTTTAATATTCCTCTTGACCGTCACTACCTAGTATCTATCTGAAGATCTTCTTTATTTAAAAACTCATGCAATCAGTGTCATCGACAACATATTTCATTTATTGCAAACATACTCTCTTACCATTCATAGCCTTATTGTGTACATATAGCAAGATACCCCCTAAAACAGGCTTGATATCACTACCTCTATCCAAGTAGGCTATAGCAAACAGGCACCATCGTATTAGATTTTTTGCATGCACCAAGATAATTTATGAATTCTGTAGGAGAAGCAATGCCAAGCATATCTCAACTCCATTCCGAAGAAGCCACATGTCACTCTCGCATTGCCGAACTACAGCGAGTCTTGGATGACCTTGCAAATTTTCAAGCTGAAGTCACCCTATCTTCCAACCATTTCCATGATCAGCTTGATCACAAAATTTCAATTGCAAAAAGTGCCGCAGATTTGTTAGATAACCGCACTGCACGTCGTTATGCAGAATACACTGCTGGATATTTAAACAATGATTTAAAAACAGCCATGTCTCACGAATTTAATGAGGTAAACCTGCAAATAAAATCTGCTGTTAACAAAGCAGAACAAGAATTAAAGCGCGAGCAAGCCCAGCTTGCCTGCATCAAACATCAGGTTGCCGCAGAACAAGCTCGCCTTCGCGCCGAGCGGGCTCGGCAAGAAGCAGAGGCAGAAGCGCGTCGCCATCGTATCCAGCTCCAAAGCTAGATATTCATAATTAGCCGTAATGCGCCCTAAGCAAAGGAGGAACTTCGTGGGATTTAAAATTTCTGATAGCGACCTTGCCTATGGGGCATCTCTTGTTAACTACAAGGTTAATGCTATTAACCGAATTTCCCAAGATCTTATTGGAACTATGCAAATACTCGCTGCCACAGGCATTCAGTCTGATAAATTCAATTCAGCGATTCAGACTGAACAGGCTGAGTTGATTAGTGTCGTTCAAAAAATTACTGACGCCATTTCTCCAACAATTTCAAATACAGATACTTTTATTTCTAATCTTGATAAAGATGATGCTGATTTCGATTAGGGAGTGCTCATGAAAATCAAAGGACAAATAACGATTGCTCCCTCCGATATCGAAAAAGTAATCAACCATCTTCGTCAGCTTGCACAAGAGGTAAATGATCTTACAGATGATTCTTTCTCATACTCATCCTCAAGCGGAGAAGGTGTGGAAGCCCTCGCAAATACTGTCAAAGCGGTAAATGGTTTCGCGCACGACTTTTCAGCAAAAATTACAACATTTGCCAATGCTGTAGAGAAAGCTCGTGCTGCATACATTGACGCTGATTTTAGAAGGGCAACCGAAATCGCAAAGCTCAGCGAAGGATTCTCAGCATCTCCTTATCCCCCAGCTAACAACGGAGGTAGTTCGTGGTAATTACATCAAAACATGTGATTGCACTCGTAGGCTCTGTTGTTCTTTGCTTGGCGCTTAGTACTACAGGCTGTATGTCAGTGCCTCACTCTGATACTTCTACAGGTAGTGTCCCAAATACAAGTCAGAAGGTAGAAACCATGAAAGAAGTACCCATTGATACAAGCGATAAGATTAGTGAGCGTGATATACGCACGGCCACACGCATGGGTGCTCCTCTTGAGGTTATTGACTTTCTTAAGTCAGGGCAGTGGTATTCCACAAGAACTAAATCTAATATTCGCTTTGCAGAAGCTGTAGAAGATCATCTTGCACAACGCTACGGCGTGACCTTTGAAGCACAGCATCTCTACTACCAAACAGGCTTTATGAAAGATCCTGAAGAAGTAGTCTTAAAGGTAGTAGATGGTCCTTATCAAGGAGAAACTGTTACTTGTACCTACTGGCCTTATGGAGCGCGTGATGGGAGTGGCGTTCACTGGGCAGATAACTACCTCTGCTATCTTTTGCATGAGCAGTATGAAGAGAAGGTATCTAAGGTAGTAGAAGAGGTAATGGGAGACCTTCCTCATGGTAGCTGGGTGTGTAAGGTAGGGATGGCTAATCAGCCTTATGAAGAGTCTCAATTCAATCTTAGAGCTGCAGACGGCGAAATTATTCTCTCACCGAATATGACTCTAGAAGAACTGGGGCCGTATATTGATGGCTACGCTTGGGTGTATTTCTCCCCTGACTGCGGACTTTCAGAGTCCCAATTTAAGAGTAGGTCTCAGGCCTTTGAGGCAAAGCTCAAAAAGCTAGGACTACAAATTAGTTGGTCAAACCTTCTTATCCCTGATGTTCCTCAAGGACAAACATTCACCAAGGAGTGGGCTTCCCAAGCTGCATTGGATGATAACTACAGCTGGAGAAATGCTGGAGTAGTATCGGGGGTAGATTGATATATCTCTTACCCCAGAAGAGTTAGCACAACTCAATACGCTTATATATCAGCCAGGGTTTAAATACTAGAATCACACCAAGGACACTTTTTGGTTGTAGCATTAATCGTCTTGCCGCAGTAAGGACACTCCATAGTATCAACCATATCTGTTTGGGAAAGATTGTCAGCCTGCATACTGCGTTCTGCAGCCTGCCGCTGCTCATCTTTTTCGGCAGAATACGCCGCTAGATTACCTATCACAAATGCACCGAGTACTATCAAGAGAATGGTGCCGACAATAGTGCCCAGAATAATGAGAAGAACTGTTTTGAAATTTAACATAAATCGCTCCTTATACTCCTTATACTCCTTATACAAGGGCTAGAGGACTACCGTTTACAAGCACTCCCTGCTCTGCTAAAGCCCTCAACGTCTCATTCGGGTTCAGTTGCCCTCCTGCACCTGCTCCATTACCACAAAGCATGAGATCTACTTCGTCAGATGCACTGTAACGAGCGGGTTCACGCTGAGAGAGTATCGTCGATGCAAGACGAGCAGTCTGCTCGACAGTCAAATCCAAAGGAGCCCGAAACTCATAGCTTTTTTGCGTGGCCGGAAGCTTGATGGAAAGGAGTATTTTGCCTCGCATCATTACTCCTCCTTTTTTGCTGCTGCGGCTTCATCATTAAATTCTAAATTCTTTGTTCCTAATGCTTCACGAGACTCTCGTTTTGCCTGAGCAAAGCTGCTTTCTTCAGTCGCAATAAGCGCATCTTTCATACGCTCACCGTCAAAACTCTGATACCCCACATACAAAACCGCATCGATAGAATCTCGATCAAAAAGCATGTCATGCCCAGGTTCCAAAAAACCTGCAGGATGCTCGAAGCCAACATAGTCCCACAGCACGCCAGTCTCCGCGTCTTGCTGCATATAGCCAACAATAGTGGTGTAATCCACACGCCCTGTTATATGAACAACGGATCCAATGGGCAGCCATTCATTTGTTGTCAACATAGGATTTCCTAATCTCTATAGTTTTTAATTTCTTGCCGAGTACTACGTGCATAACCTTGAAAGGTAGCAGCACGTCTTTGAGCATAATCTTTGTTCTGCATCGCCGTGTTGTATAGATGCTTCAAGTCACTGATCTCATCTTGCAACTTTTGAATCAAGCTATCACAAGCGCTAACCGCATTATCAATGTCTCCATCATTACCATCGACAATTTTTTGAGCAGCTGCCTTGCAGCTATCAATCTCTAAGGCAGCAGTAGCACTCATGCCCAAACTTTCAAAGCTCTCTTTAACATCATTGTTGACATTGTGCATATCATCACAGCTATTACGTGCTCCACGAGCTAAGGCCAGCTGCTGTTCGCGGTCAGAAATCTTATTGCTAAGGTCTGTAATCTGGGCGGAATAGGTATTTACACTCCTCTGCCAATAGCCCGCACGTTCGTTATAGTAGTGGAGATTACTATAGAGGCTTGATAAACTCATTCCTTACCCCCCATCTAGAGTGCATGCACAGAATCATGAAAAATGACAACGGGATCTTCTGGATAAGAAAAAGTTTGCGCAAGAGTCTCAAATAAGTCACCAGATTTATTGAAATCAAAGGAGATAAATGAGGCTTCGGCACGGTATTTCGTAAAATTTTCGTGGGTAAGTTGCCAGTCATCCGGCATATCTCCATGCCGCGCATCGCAATCGGAAATTGTAGCTCCGAGGGAAGAAAATACCATACTTCGCCGCTCTTGAACATTGCCTCTCGTGGATGCAAAATAGCGAAACCCTCGACTCATATCAGGCTCACAGTTTGAATAGTCAACAGTAACAGCTTCGTAATCAGCTGTTTTACGACCGATTTTCATTATCTGCATGAAGGGTTCTATGAGAAGCCCATAACGCTTTGCATATTCGGCAATATATTTCTTTTTCTTTGCAGACATTGCTTCACAAATATCGTCTTCAGACTGCTCAACATAGGCAACATGAGCATCAAATGCTGCTGGTTTAAAAGGATATTTCCCTTCGAGCAAATCATCTAAGAAGAATCGAGACCAAGCTGAACGATTTTCAGGAAAAGGTTTAAGGAACCAGCCTCCACGAAAACCAGAAGCTCTCACTATGCCTGTGGCTTGATTGTCTAAAATCCCCACACCCACATAAGGTCTTCCGAGACTATTAATGATGCAAGTTGCAAGACCACAGCTACATAAAGGAGCAAGGGTGCGCTCTAACAAAGCATTAGGTTTACCCTCAGCATCTACCCAGCCCGAATCTTTAAAGCGATTAATGAGGTTTTGCTTCCATATATCGTCTTGGGGTCTTTTTTTCTCGATGTAATCGTAATTAAGTTCGAATGAACTGGTGGCAGTAAGTGTTGTATCTTCACCACCAAGCAAGCAAAATAGGTCTTCACTAGAAAGCCGAAGCTGCTCTACCGATGTGGGAACTTCTAGGGTCATCTTCTTTTTAAAGAACATCTATCTGCAACTCCTTTAGTAGCTACTTGTGGTATATAAGCCGAAATCCTTACCTATCTAACCTGAGGCAAATGCATCTCTGTGGGACGACGACATTTCTTTTCCGCCGCGCATCTGCTTGCCAACCCAATTAATAAGACTTTTCTTTGCATCACTTTCATCAAACCTATCTTTGGCAAAATCGAGTAGTTTATCTACACCCCACCCAATGCCAAGACCTATAACCGTGCCTACTGGCCCTCCGAGACATGTTCCTATAGCAACGCCAACTGCCTTTCCAACGCCAAACCTCACAAGGCCTTCTCCTGCCTCAACAACGGCTGCAGCCTTCTTTTGCGCGTGGTCGCCTTTCGTGGTCACGTAGGCAGCTTTAGATTTGGCAAAGGTATCGTAAAGGGAGACACCGTCTGATATAAAGCCAACAGCCCTGAGTCCGCCTTTCAAAAGCTTCGCTGCCCCTGGTCCATACTTAGCTAATCCTGAAATCTTGCCAAGTCTGTTCAAATCACCTCCAGCAGCATTTGGATTTTTTAATAAATTCACGCCTTCTTTTATGTCTTTCCATGCTACAAAAGGTTTAGTGAAGCTCTCCTCAATAAGGAGTTTTTTCAAATAGCCTGAGCCTTTCAGGGAATCAAAAGTTAAAGATCCTGACAAGTCGAGCGCAAGTCCCGTACAAAACCTATTGTTGAACGGCTCCTTTGAAAGAAACCCTGACAAAAACTTTCTTATACCTTGGGCTTTGCTTGTTGAACCAAGGTACGAGAAAAAGAGTGACAGCGATCGCCATCCGGTAAGGTTGGTTTTATCAGAGCATTCAATAAGTGACTGTGCCGTTGAGCCGAATCTATCAATAAAGTCAAACCATTTACTTGACTTCTCTTTTACTGCCAGAGCAGGTAGGTCTTTATAAGCCTCTTCCATTCCCTTCTGTGCATCAGCACACATATCCTCTGTGATAAAGTTTTTTGCTCTGAGCGAATTTACCCATCAGCACTCGAATAAGTACTCTCAAAATCTTGTGCAGCACTTTGGAGAGCGGACCATTGAGTTGAGATAGCATTAGTTTTAATACGCTCTGTTCTAACGTTAGCGCTAACATTCTCAATCGCTAAAGAGATAGTCGAAGAATCTCTGAGACCGTTGAGAGATTTTTGTGCTGTTTGTGCACTCTTCTCTAAAGCATTCAAAGGCTGGATGGCCTCGCTACACACAGCAGTAATGGTGCCACCAGTGTCGCACGTAACCTTATTTGGATTCGGTGCAGAAGTTCCCATCTCTTCAACAAGACTATCTCTTTTATTACGCACAGCCTTTGCATCATCTACCAAGCTGTCAAATTTTGTTTTTAGACTTTCCATTGCCTCTTTAAAGATGCGGGCATCGGTTTCAACAGCTACACAAGCAGCGGCCTCCTCATTTGCCCAGGCGCCCATCTGTATGGATATAAAAGAGGTATTTGCCTCTACAGTTTTACTAATTGCATCACCAAGGGCTGAGTTTACACCCTTAAATTCAGCTTTCGCATCCTCTAGCTGCACTACGTCGTACTTAAGTACTGACATGTAAACCTCCATTGGCGCTTCAACAAACAGCTCTTAGCCAAGACATTCTTGTATAGTGCTAATAACTTTGGGCAATTTCATTATCAGTTTCTTCGTAAGTAGCAACAGCCTTTTTGATGAGCCCAGCGTGTACTTGCACTTCATCGCCCAATTGATTAACGCATTCATCCATGCGCTTAAAAAGTTCATGCGCTGCACTTGCGGCTTCTCCTTGCCAATCACCAAAAACATCGCTTTCCATCGCTGCTACACCGTTTTTTATGGATTCATAGTCTTTGGAGATACCATCAAACTCATCGGCAGAACTGAGAGCTGACTGTTGGTTTACATAAATCTTATCTGCCATTTCTCTGCCCTTCTGTATAGGCGCACTAAAAATGGACCATTTCCTACTGATTTTGCTGTGCGCGAGCCTCGCGATACTCCTCGTTTCGCATGTTGAGCCATACCTGAAAGCCGATTGCTTGTTGATCCATAAATCCCATCTGGAGTACGTTGGCGATCATCTCGTTGTCAAAAAAATGATCCATAGAATCTCCTCCTCGCCCCTCAGGGTATGGGTATCCTACATAATCCCAAAGCTTGCCACTTATAGCGTCACGCACCATAACGCCCGCAACCATAACGGGATGCTCTCCTCCCTCAAGTTCCACAACAGAGCCAATGGGAAGAAAAGGAAATTCAGCTGGGTTGTTACTGTCATTTGTTCTTAAATCGTCCGGTACATTATCTTTAGATGTCATATCTGTTCCATTTCAACGCCTTTATACTTGTCAGCAATCTATAGCTCGTATGCCTACTTCACTATTTGAACCACCTCATCCGCAAGCATGAACGTCTCACCCATCATTACTGATGCACACGCACCAGGAGCAAGCTTTCGACCTGCCACGATCGTACCATTCGCAGATCTCAAGTCAGTTATAAGAAAACCGTTTCCATCCTCTCGTGCTGAAAGACGCACATGCTGACGACTAATATGATGATTGTCCTCAAGCGAAATATCACAGGTCTTTGACCTGCCGACAATGACTGGTTTTGTTAAATCAAGAGGCCAACGCATACCATCACGATGGCGTTCGAGAAATACCGTTTGATTTGATTTTGAAGCAGAGCTATGTTTGACAACATATGGAGACGTTGGACTGCCAAAAAATACTGTTTCATTTTTTTCTGCTTTTGAAGCTTCTTTGGCTTGAACACGGTCGGCCGAGGTGGGCGATATTCCAGCCACTTCATCCAAAGTGCGCTCTGCAACACTTTGCTTCGCAACTATTTCTGACGAAGAGTTGCGGTGTGTAAGCATTCCAACCATATCAAATGATGCTGGAGTCGCTGCCTGTACAGCTCCATGGCCATAGATTGGGTCACCAAACTCATCTGAAGTGGAGCGTGATGAAGAAGCGGTATTCGTAACATCATTTACTACAATGCCGAATTCATGATCCAGAAATTCAGCAAGAGTATTGAGGGAAAGAACCGGCGTACGTCGGATAAAATCGAGCGTCGCGATGCGATGGCGCTCATCTTCCTCAAGGGTCAGATGAAGATTGCTGCCGCTGCTCAGAAAACTAATAAGCTGACGTGCTGAATTCGCTTTGTCTTCACGGACATCTGAGAGCGGCACAAACGCAAATCTCAATCCACCTTGTACATCCACATAAACATGATCGACCTCAAAGCGCAACGAAGAGGTAGGGTATCTAAGCCGCGTACACATAGCTAATGCCGAATAAATACGACTCAACATATCTGCATATTGAGACGCTGTAATCCGTGCCTTAAGGTAGCGTTTTAGCTTTGTAACTTCAGTAAGGTCATAATAAAACTGGGGATTTTCTGCAGCAGAATCATAGGTAAAGGGCAGAAGAAATTCTTCCTGTGCATTTTTTAGCCACTCTGCTTGAGCATATTCAAAATTCTCGTGCTTGCCCGCAACAATCACAAGAGTCCTTGCTCCACTTCTCCAGTCCCTGCGCCCAGAAATCTTCATTATTCGTCATCCTTTAGCTCATCACTCGAAGAAACAAGGCGAACTGGTATGACATCTCCACGCAGTGCAAGAAAGCCATCATCTCGACGAGCTGGCATACGATATTCACTTAGCATACGAGGAAAGCGGAAGAATGTCTGCTCGCTAAACCCACTGCCAACCCACACACCATTCCCATGCGCTGTCAGCACCTTATACCAGAGGTCATACAGCGATTTTCCACGCCAGAATTCAGTAGCGGCCACAATACTTGTTATGCCTCTACCCTGTTCTTTTTCGATATAAGTCTTAAAAAGCCTCCCAGGCTCATCAGGCAATGCAGCAAGTGTCTCGATAATACTGCTAAAAACCAAAAGTGAAACTGTCTTACGACCTGCAGCAATTGCCGTAAGAGCAAGAGAGATATCATCCTGCTCTTGGAGTACGCGCCTATCATGAAGCACGCCTAAGTACAATCCAGAGTCGATAAAGAGATAGTCCTCATCTGCAATCTCAAGGCACTCTCGAATTCCTCGCAAATAACGCGCAATAGAATTCATATCATTACCTAGGATGAGCATTGTGGGATGAGAGGTAAGTGAAACAGAAACTGACTCAACTGTCTGACGATTGAAACCAACAGGCAGATTATTTCCTGCAATTGGCAAAAGATCCATATCATGATGATGAACTACTGAAGGTAATGCAGGAATGGGATGGGCTTGTTCGCTGCTTGCAGTAGTTACCCGCCGAGCAAGTTGAGAAATGAGTGAAGCTTCGGTCTGACCAGCCTCACCCACTGAAGCGCCTTGAAACTCATAGCTTGACTTGCCAATCGTGACATACCCTCGCTTGTCTTGGCGAGGCACAATCGTACTGGGTTTTCTGCCTAAAATAGTAATAAGGTCACTCTCGTCATTGAGAGAACAGATGATGTGAGTAGCGATATTGGCACGTAGGCGCATACGAGGAACACTTGCAGAAGAAGCACTCATAGCAAAGTAAATACCATATCGAGGCGCATCTCGTGTCAGCATTACGAGCGTCTCTTCATAGCTAGGATAAAGATCATAGAAGGCAGCGAGGTTTGCTAGGGCAACAACGATATTGCCAAGTGTCTTATCTGGATGTGAACTGTTGTATTCTTTAAAATTGCAGCCCTCTGATGAAAGTAGTTTGCGCCTAGTCTCGATTTCGTGCTGCAGCAGACGAAATAGGTTGTCAACACGTTCGGTATCACCTGCAAGCACAACACCACCACACTGAGGTGCTGCTGCATAAGGCGAAAGTGATCCCGTTCCTAAATCGATAACATAATAAGAAACTTGATTTGCTGAATAATCTTGCGTCAATGAATAGAGCAGCGTAGAAACAAGTCCATCAACACCAGAATTCTGAGAACCATAAAAAAGAATGTTTCCGCAGTGTGCAAGTTCGACCGTATAGAGGAACTGACTCTGATGCTCAGGGTCATCTACCTCACCTAAAGCAACAAGAATGCTCTCAGCATGTGGCTTAAAACAATAACGCTCACGCAGTGAGGCAAGGGAGATATGAGAGGGAAGAACCTCGAGCCAAAGATGACGTGCAGCCTTAGCCTGTGAATGCGCGGTTGCACTTATCTGTGCAAGAATTGCGTTAAGTTCAGATGTATCTTGTGCGGCAGTCTTTCGTGGAGGACGAAGTGAGGTGATTATATCTGCCGTATCATCTACAAGCTCTACCGCATCATCACGCTTAGGCTCAAATTCCTCTGTCGGAGCATAAGATCCTCCTGCATACGATGCCTGTCCGCCTGTGAATAATTCATCATAGCCAACGAGTAAATAAAAGCGACCAGGCTCCTTGATTTCAGCGGCATCGGGACGACGAATCATTTCTTTTGAATCGGCAGCATCAGCAACTTTGAGACATACCTTAAAGCGAGAGTTTGACCAAATCTGATCATTTACAACCCCTGTAGGTTTTTGTGTTGCCAAAATTAAGTGAACCCCCAGCGAACGACCAATGCGCGCCGCTGATATAAGTTCATCCATAAACTCTGGTTCTTGCTGTTTGAGTTCCGCAAACTCATCGGCAACGATAAAAAGATGCGGCAGAGCTTCAAGTAGCGTACCAGCTTGGTAATAGCGTAGATACTTATAAATATCCATCGTTGCTTCACCCGTGATCTTACACGCTTCAGCTAGGATTGCTTGACGCCGTTTAAGCTCACTTTTTATGGAAATGAGTGATCGAGAAATCGTTGCCCCATCAAGGTTTGTCAGCATACCTGCAAGATGAGGAAGCGAGAGACGCTCATTCTCAAAAGCTCCTGCAAGTCCTCCTCCTTTGTAATCAATAAGAACAAAGGCAACTTGATCGGGCGAATAGTTCACGCACATAGACAAAATGTAGGTAATAAGAAACTCTGATTTACCTGAACCTGTTGTACCTGCAATGAGACCATGAGGCCCGTGAACATTCTCATGAAGGTTAAGCAACGAAAGTTCTGCTTGAGCATCTCTACCCACAGGAGTTTGCAGCGTACGCGAAGCATCACCTTCCGCCCAGCGCTTTGCAATATTTAATTGAGCAACATTGCCCACTTCAAACATTTCAAGAAAGCCTAATGAACTCGGCATCTTGTTGTGGGCTGAGGGCATATCAAGATGTACACGAGAAAGATTAAGCGCAAATGTATGAGCACTCTCACGCGAAACCATGCTATCAGGGTTAAACGATACAATGGATCCGGCCACATCGCCGCGGTCAAACATATGGGCGGAGCCATCTTTTACAGTATCGCCAAGAATTTGCGTAGAGCCTTCAATAGTACTGAGGATCCCTTGGTAAGAGAGATCAATAACATAATCACACTCGCGAGGAAGATCCTTAAGTTCCTCTCCAAAGAAAATCAGAGAGAAACCCTTGTTAGTGCGTAAGCTAGTGAGTCGGTCAATGGTATCTGAACGCTCTGCGAGCCTCTTGTTTGCACAAAAAATGAGATAGTAGGAGCCGTAATCTCCTACTTTATCCATCTTGATATCAAGTCTCTGTTCAAGCACACGTTCTAACTGCATCGACAGCTCTGCCAAACCGTCATAATCACAGGCCAAAAAGCGGCGTTGACCTAGGTCGTCAAACAAGTGCGGCAGCGCCCGCATAAATGACCACTCCGCTTCCTCTTTCTTGTCAGCAATAAGCACAAGTTTGACATCCTGGTAGCCATAAAAAGAGCAAGCTTGAATCACAAGGCCGCGAGCAAATGACCAAACATCCGAGCGCGGACCAAGAATGCCAGCAATAAAATGTTGAACTGGATTAAAGGCTAGGGGCACATCTATTACTTTAGGAGGATTCTTTGCAAGCATCTCAACATTATCAAGAAGTTTGTCATTATCCAACGAAAAACGTTGCTGAGGCCAGTGGAAATCTGCTTTAAGAGCACAAGATCCTACGCCTACACGAAGCTCCATAAAGTCATCGTGATACGCACTGCGATTCATAAGACTCGGCGAAAGTATCTCGGCTCTTTGTTCAAGATCAGTAACGCTTGTACGGCCAATACGAAGAATTTCCGCTTGAGTATCGCATTCTTTACGGAAACGTGCTTCCATACCATTAAGATAATCTGTATAGCGCGCTTGCCTACGCCGCTCTTCTTCCGCATCACGGCGCTTAGTGTAATGCTGCGAAATCAGAGGCCAGATAACCATACCTGAAAGCATAGCGACACACATTGCTAAAGAGGGTAAACAGCTCATAACGTCTCCGCCTTGGGAGAGGCGCTGGATTGCAGTAGCAGCTGAAAAAACCGACGCAATACCCATCATGAAAGAAGGACCTATTTGCATGATGGCAGGTCGGTTATCAGGCTTTTTCATCGCAGGCGGATCATCAATTTGGAAAGTTTTGCTATGAATTGTATGGGCAAGGCGAGGCGCAGGGAAGAAAAGTGGAAGTTCATCTGAGGTTTCACTTGCTGGAGGACAAAGTTCCTTGAATGTTTCATGGTCAATAAAACGCGCGCCGACAATTTCCCCACACCTAAATCCAATAGGCTGGTTAAGCGCAATAAAACGATGTCCAACCATAAAAGTTAAATCAAGGATAGTGACTACGTCCCCATAAGCCAAGCTTGAACTGACATGTGGGGTAAGTATCTCACCATTTACGAAAGTGCCATTTGCGCTGCCAAGATCTGTTATCGAAAAATCTTCTCCAACAAGGGTAAGCCGAGCGTGACTGCTTGACACATAATGACTGTCATAGTGCCAATGTGCTGTGGGTGAACGCCCAATCAACACATCAGCATCAACAGAAAAGCCAAGCTTTTTATACTGTCGAGAGCCTTGACTTGAAGGTCTGCTATATAGCACCGCTCCAAGCTGTTGTTCACACACAGGTAAAGGGATTTGGTCTTGTGTGGATCCCAAAGCAAAAATGGCCTCTGCATCTTGCCGTAGTGCCACCTTTGCTACGGGTTCCCCTTCGGCAGGGAAAATCGTATAACCATGAGTCGCCCGAAGCTGGACTCCGCCCTCAGAAACCTCAACTGCTGCCATGCTTACAGGGGAACCCAACATTAATACCGACTGAGACTCAGTCTGTATCGAATAGGTCTCTGAATGACCACCTAGCATCAATGTAAGCAGTAGATTAGGCATACTATCCCCTTAGAAAAGCCGCCGCCTACACAGAGCGGCGGCTTTGGCTCATGTACTCAAAGAGGACGACTTAACGTCTATAGACCCTTATTAACCCCTAAAAGAGCTGGCAATCGAAGAGTCCGTCTCCTCAAGAGTCTGTGCGGTTGCGTCAAGCGCCTGAGCGATCTCTTCGATAAGATCCTTGGCCTTTATAAAGCCAGGACGAAGCTCAGCAAAACGGCTCGCATAGGACTCAGCCGCAGCGCCCTCCCATTCGGACTGAAGCTGATTGAGTAGGTTGTCCATGTTAGAAATAACTTCTTGGACATTGCTAGCCTCACCACGATACTGGCCCGCACGAGAGCGCATCTGATCTGGGGTAATCCTAATCTGTCCTGCCATGGTACCTTCCTTTCTGTTGAAACTGCCTTGCTCCTGACAATACGTGCCTTGCTATGCTTGCACCCACAACAACTATCTGTGGGAAATAGCCACATCAGTGACCAAATGGGTTACGCTGCTGCTCGCCCGCTTTATAGGCCCTCCATACCAGATAGGCTATGAGAGCCACAAGACCTACTACAATTACTACTCCACCCACAGCCTTTACGAGTAAGTGCGGAGTTCGCAATATATAGACAAACCAGTCGCTCGTGATAACCACATTAGAATAAATAGTATCAGAGCTATTCCCTGCAGCATCCTGAGAAACCACCCGATAATCGTGCGGCTTGCCATCAATCTTGAGAACAACACTCTTGGGATCGCCTGATTGAAGTTCTTTATCTTTCCAAGATGTAACAAGCTTGCCATCGATATAAAACTCAAGTTTACGGAGTTCGATATTGTCGTAAGCATCCACCAAGGCGGTCTTGTTGGGATCAAGGTAAGTCGCTCCCGAAGTCACCCCAATAAGGTTTGCCAAAGGCTTTGTTTGGTCAACGGCAAAACTAACAGGGAATGATCCATTATGATTGCTGTCCTTTCCTTCCATAGTATTCTGGGAAAGAAGACCTGCTGCATCCTTAGAAGTCAAGGTGATATGGTAGAAACCATCCTGCTTGAATAGCTGGGCAGGAAGCGTATACGTTGTCGCACTCCAGCCTCGGTCAGGAGCATTGGGATCAATTGCATAGTCCTTATTCATTTCAAGTAGGCAAGATTCAGAGTCCTGAGATAGTTCAACTCTTGACTGCGAAGTATCAAGACCGCTGACATTCACTTCAATGATTTGCACATCTTGGGGATGAGGGAGATATGATCCGTGCACATTTTTTGAGTTGTCTGCAAAGAAATACGTAGACCCAAAGCGATTCACAGAGTATGCAATAGTCTTCTGGGCAATATTACCTGCAAGATCAATTGCTTTGGCATCAAAGGAGTACACATCGTCATATTGAAGCTCGTATGGGATATTGCCAAGACTCACCTGTTTTTCTGTCGAGCTTTCCCTTTCACTGGTGTTGGGGAAATAGCTATTGCCTTGGCGAGCTCCCGTTACGGTGTATGTAGAGCCAAGCACATCAAGATTGGTATCCGAATAAACTACACTTGGGACAACATCTCCCGAGTAGGCATGCTGAGGCTCAACTCCCGTAATCTCTAGCTTAGGCGCAGTCATATCGATGACAAACTCACCTGAATCATAAGATTCTGCGGTATTTCCTGCTAAGTCGCTTACTGTTACACCCAATTGGTAATGCGTCTCACCTGCAAATGATACTTGAGCTCTCCACTCCTCACGTTGCTTTATTTCAGACCAAGAGCTAACAGACGGAGCAGGGCCACCAGAAAGCGTCCGAGCACGTATGTTGCCAAGTTCAGAAGCAAAGTTGCGGTCGTGGACCGTAATGGTCGCTGTTCTTGGTGCCTTGTAATACATACCGTTTGCAACCTCATTGTTATCGTAGGTCACAAGTAGGCTTGGCGCTTGGGTATCAATGACAAAACTCGCTGTTGCTTTGTTAGAAGCCCGTCCCGCACCATCGTAAAAGAATGCTTCAACGTCCCAGTCAGCATCGTCCTCAAAAACCGCATGTGCAACATAGATCTTTTTACCGTCAGCGTCATGCGTTGCCTTGAAATCCTCTGCCTTTAGTGATTGCACAAAGGAACCACTGCCATCGCGTTTGGCACTTTCAATAAGAGTGTCAGGTGCATACTTTTGAATAAGATCAAAGTTTGCCTCATTAACGCTTACAACCATCTTGCGCGCGTGGTTGTAATACTTCCCGTTATGAGCATCATTATCAGCAAAGCTCAACTCTATCTTTGGAGCACTCTCATCAATAGCAATTGAATGAACTCCCGCAGGTCTGTTGGAATCTGCATACTGCGAAAGAGCCCCGGTACTTGCAACGTTACCTGCCTTATCCTCAATAGTAATTGTCGTTTCATCAAGATAGAGCCGACTACCATCTCCTTTAAAAGAAAAGGCCACTTCTCCTGCAAGTACGGATAGTCCCCCTCTAAAGTTAGATTCAACCTCTGCAGTACTGCTTCCCTTATTGATATGAAGTGTGCCTTCTTGTAAGCCTGCAAGATTATCACTTACTTGCAGCGTTACCTTCTCTTCCTGTTTTGCAAAAATCCAGCCCCAAGGTTCATCTTTATGCTTGCCAGAACGATAACGCGGAACGGGTTTAACTTCACTCATCTCAAGGTGACCCAACTTGGGAGCCGTGTAGTCAATTGCAAATTCAAGCTTGGAATCACTCGTTACCAGCTGTTTATCAGAGGAGACTTCCTCATGCACTTCATTGTTTGATAAGAATGTTTGACCTTTTTGATGGCGAGCGATTCCCACATACTCAAGGGAAACTTCATAGCTCCCTTCGCGAGGACGCTTTGGATCTTGAGTGTCATCCATATTGCGTGGCAAATCATAGGTATATACATAGCTGTAAGCGGTCGAAACTATGTGCCCACCACCCGGTACAAACTGACTTACGCTCTTTGGCTCCAGTTCGTGACTCGTGCCATCTAGAGCGGTATACCTAATCTTCAAAATTGGTTCCGCGCCAAACAGCACCTGGTAGACTTCAAACCAAGGATCGGTCACAGTTGCTCTAAGAATGACAGTTCCACGACGGATCTTGAGATCTTTTGTCTTAGGCGTATTTGGAGCATTTTCTAGGGATAGTTGAGTCTTGGGCTTGGTTGTTTGATTATCAACAAGGATACTGTCAATTCCCCAGTCATGCTCTCCTGCATACGTTCCTAAATCAACAGTGCAACTATTACCACATTTGTCATACAAAACGATCTTAATGTCGTGAAGCTTGTAGAGCCCACTCTCCTTAAGTTGTAGATCTACATAACCATCGGAAGAACGCTTTAACTCAGCGATACTTTTCGTATCAAATTGAGGGTTCTCATCATTCAGTGAGCGAGCGATGGAGATGCTAATCGTAGATTTTTGCTCATCTAGCGTCGAAGTAAATGTTTCATCGCGAGAGGATACCTCTGGATTCTGTCCTGATGCACGGGGAAGCAAATCCTGTAATCTGAGACGTAAGGTTCTCTCTCCACCTGCAAGAATTTTCTTCGATTCTGAAAGGGTAGCGACTTCAGATGCAGGCACGCCGCCTTCAATTTCTGCGCCAGATAGCTGCGGAGCAGTTGTATCTATATTAAATTCTGTAGACTTAAGATGGTGCCAGTAGCCAAGATCAAAACTCACAGAATAATGACCATCTGACAGCTTCCCATCAGTCCTTGTATACGGAATCGGAAGACTATAAAGACCAGGAATTCCCATTTGCGTAAATTTGGTCATATCTACAGGAATATCTTTTTTACCAGAAACATCTTCAAAACTTGCGTTCAACGCATGCGAAAAAGCGCTGGTTTTTGATATGAGGTAGAAATACTGGTTTCTTATAATGGCTGTTGGTATGCAGTCGGCAGGGTAAAAGTCCCCATAAACTGGGTCGCTATTGCCATAGCCAGAAGCATCAATAAGGTCAACACGAGTCGACGACTGCGTGGAATCTATCACAACAAAGCCCTCAAAACCCCAATCATGGACATTGGGTACGGCATTGAGGGTAATAGTTGAGCTGTTATCTGCATTATCAGTAAGAACAACACGTATCTCGGTAAGCAGATAGCAACCTTCAGAATCAAGGTTTATTTGCACACTATCCTGCACGGAAGTGAAGGTTTGCGAGTTACTACTACCAGAACTCGCAGTGGGAGAGCTGCGTTTAACACTTAAAACCTCAACAGACGCAATACCCGTATCAACAGCATCCCCATCAGATCCGGTATCAGTAAAATTAATTGCTATCCTGCGAGTACCGCCCATAAGGAAGCTACTGGCCTCTGAAACAGCTGCTATATCGGATTTTTTAAATCCTCCAATAATCTCTGCTGAAACTACGCGAGGCTTCGTCCTATCAATAATCAGTTCACTTTTAATATTTTGCCCAAAGCCAGTCCCTAGTGGCTGGTGTGCAAGTGCATCAGCGCCAGCATAGGCAACCTCAATCGTATGCGTACCCTCTGCGTCAATTGGATCAAGCTTTAACGCATACTCATCGCTCGTTCCATTTATTGCAGTAAGTTTAGCTGGATCAAGTACTTTAGTTTCTCCGCCATCAAGTTTGTATGTCAGCGGATGTGCGTCTACCCATGCAGGGTCCTTGATAAGTTCTTTAAAGAGCGAATCTTTAAGCGTAAGTGTTGGAATTATTGCGTGTGCGTTGGTAAGGTTTTTCCCGTTTACTTGTTTAACCTCTGAACCAAAATCAATAGAAAGTTTTGTACGATCAACTTTACTGTCCTTAATTCTCAGTTTTGTTATTCCTGAGGCTTTGATCATAGGAAGTTCGGAAAGTGTCTCACGTTGGATATTGCCCGCTTGGTCGGACACAACAACAGAGACTTTTGTGAGGTCGAGTGTGGTTTCACCCCAATTTTTAAGCTCCTTAGCTCCAAGCGTAAAGCTGACGAATTCTTCGCGTGTTACTTCAGAAGGCTTTAAAGTTTTCTTATTGCCATCTGGTGTTACATATTCCAGCACTGCTCTTTCATGGGTATCAGCAGAAAGTCCCGATACGTCTTCACCCTCAGTAGAAGAATCGCGAGGTAGGATTCCAATTTTTAGACCCGAAGCTCCCATAGTGAGCATCTTTTTATTGGTATCAATCCACTGTTTTTCAAGATCTAATGTCACCCCATCAATACCATCAACGAGCCGTTGCTTCCCGTCAATTTTTGGCGCCGTATAATCATGCTGAACATTCACTCGATAAACAGTTGTACTGTTCTTTTGCTTTACAAAAAAATGAGAGCATGAGGCTGCAGGGATGCCAGAAGGTGGCGCCGGGGTTGCAAAGTTGCCCAGATCATCAAGCTTATAATCAACTGAAAACTCAAGCTCAAAGTCCAAAGATGCTTTATGTGAAAACGTAGTTTGCTTATTTTCCTTATTGATCCAGAGGGTGGGGTTTTTGGCATCAAGAATCTTTGGCTCTTTTAGCTCTCCATTCTTAGTCTCCAAACGGATCAGGTCATATACCCAAGAAGGAGCATCCTCAATGACATCGTAAGTCTTTGAAGGAAGAGGGTGTGCATGAGCATCATCTTGTACCGTGACATCCGTTGAGGCTGCAGGACTATTTAATGAGGTGGGTAATTCCTCCGTATTATCGTTATCGATAGCTTCGTCTGTTTTAGCAGATTCTTCTAGAGGAAGTGACAGCGCCTCCTGCCTTGCCAATACGGGCTGTGGTACCCAAAAACCACCTATAGAGAGCGCAAGAATTGCGGCGCATGGCAACACTACAGCAATAAGTTGACGATGCTTGGCTTTAGTAATAGGCATATCCGTCTTTTTGTGTGCACTCATACGTCTAAGCTTCTTCATGTGACCGCCCTTCAACTTCATCTGAGGGCGCAGCTGCATGTATAGCATCTGAACTACCCTCAAAAAGCGTTGTTATATCCTCAGTAGGCGTTTCCATCAATGGACTTGTCACGGTTTCTGTAGATGACTGTCCAATTGAGACTGTCATATCTTCATTTGCTGATTTAGAAATAAGCGTAGTTACGTCTTCTGTATTGGGAGCGCTAGGATGAGACAAACTGGTTCCTGCGGTTTTTTGCTTCTTAGCTTGTGTATCCTTTTCCATAAATCTCACGTGCAAAGAGCCGCTTGCAGATTCGTCAGCAGCAAAGACTGACTGACGACCTGCGCGAACTTGTTCGCTGCGAGGAACTGCGACTTTACCACTACGAAGTTCTGCAATCGCGTCACGCGCTGTTTTGCCCACCAGCTCATCATGCACCTCATGCACGTGCTTCGTAAAATAAAAAGTTATAGTGACAAGCAAGAGGATTATTGCAACAGAGTAGCCAAAAACCTCCAGCGTTCCAAAGAATTGCACACTCATGATTGCGCCTTCCCCGAATCAACTGTACGCGCATCGACAAAAGCATCGTCTATAGAATTAAGAACCCTGCTCTCAGAATTAAGCGCACGATCCTTCTCGCTATCGAGGAATGCTGTTGTTGTTGTCGCTTGACTTGCAAGGTCAATGGCATCGTGCGTGAGTTCGAGCATCTCATAATGAGTAATGCCATCAGCGCGAAAGTTGCGCGGATACGTGCTCAACGCATCGAGAACGAGGTTGGCGGCCTGTAATTTCATAACATCGTTATTCTCACCTTTAAGCGACTCAACAAGTTTGCCAAGCTGATCGAAATAAGGTTTATATAGTCCCGAATCGTCACCTTCATTAATCAAGGGAACAATCTGAGCATTGAAGTCGGCAATATCCGAATAACATTGTGCCAACTTATGCTGATCAAAACTTTTATCTGCTGCCGCTATGTGCATCCATTCTGCTGCGGCTCTAATACGTTCGGACTGACCCGGCAATTGCTGAGAGCGCTCAATGTCAACCGCTTCCTCGGGGTCTACCCCATAGCTGTACCAATAGAGCTTACCAATCCTAAAAGCCAAATCAGAATATCCTGGCGCATTCTTCAACTCGGCGATATGGGAAAGTAAGGTCTCACGCAGCTGTGCTTCTTCCGAGCTGTCAAAATAAAGATCTTCGCGGTAGCGTTTAATCAAACCAAGGTATGGACGCGTATCGGCAGGCTTAATATCAGCTGCATGTACGTATGCCGATGTTGACTCAGCTTGGTTGGAACTCTGTTGACCAATTTCCATCCAGTGATCAAAGTCAGCGTCTGTAGCCACAATACGACCAATTGTGCCGCCAAAACCAATCGCACAAAAAATGATCGCAGCAACTCCAAGCCCTACAAACGTCCTCCATGTCTTTCGTAAAGTGGCACGAGCTCGCTCATCATTTTCCTGATAGTGACTGAGATCATAAGCAAATTCAGCACAGTCGTTATAACGGTCCTCTGGGTTTATCTGCGTAGCTTTTGCAACAATTCGTTCAATACCTATAGAGAGACTAGGTACGATCTGACGCAGTGGAGGAAGCTTTCCCGATACCTCTGAAGGGCTCTTTCCTGTTAAGAGGTTAAACATCGTGGCACCAAGAGCATATACATCTGCACGAGCATCTAGACGCTTCATACTCTTTTCGTATTGCTCGGGAGGAGCAAACCCAGGTGTACCCAAACGATCCGCATCTTCACCCGCAGACTGAGGTATACCATCTTCTGACAACTCACATGCAATGCCAAAATCAATGAGTTCAACAAGCCCATTAGGTTTGAGCATAATATTCGAGGGCTTCATATCTCGATAAACAACACTTGGCTCGCGCCGATGGAGATACATCAAGACATCGCAGAGTTGCAACGCCCAATCGCATACATCAGATTCACTCTGAGCTCCCTCTGTTTCAATAACGGAAGACAGAGTATGACCTTCAATGTAATCCATGATTACATATAGCGTGCCTGATTCATCAACCAGATCAACAATACGTGGAATTGCAGGGTGATCAAAACTCTTGATAAGGTTTGCTTCGGTAACAATACTCTTCACGATCAGATCATTTTGAACAGGGTCTGCATGGTGACGGATCTCTTTTGCTGCCCACTGCTTGTTAAGAATCGTGTCGAGCACAAGATAGACCTGGGACATTCCACCAGAGCCAATGGTAGTTAAAAGTCGATAGCGACCCCCTATCATTGGCAGATCATCTATAGCGACACTGTCCTGCCTACTTTGCGTAGCTTCAGAAACCATTGTCGAAAGGGTAGGTGTACCGAAGCTGGCCTTTGGCTCATGGGCTTCCAATTCTGAATACTCTGCCGCCATAAGCTGTCCTCGTATCGTTTTATTATCCTAACTTTTTCACTAGTTAACCATTAGTATATCCTGAATTCCGAAGCAAATTTTAGCAAATAGGGTCATCTACCTGTGTAGATGGTC
>NZ_DBHHGF010000014.1:0-23925 GCF_057238325.1 Olegusella sp.
AGGGATTTGAACCCCCGACCTTGTGCGTGTAAAGCACCTGCGCTAGCCACTGCGCCAATCGCCCATAACCCGTGTGTTCGCGAGTGCTCACGAGAGTGTATCATGAGATGCATGAATACTACAGTGCTAAATATCGCCGAGTTACTAAAAACTCACGGACTCCTGACCGCGAGCGCCCAGCTCTTTGGCCAAGAAGAGCAGGTCATTACTGGTGCAGACTGCGATTCTCGTGTTGTGAAAGCACATCATCTTTTCATTTGCAAAGGTTTAGCTTTCCGCGCAGCATATCTGACGTCAGCTCTAAAAAAGGGCGCCGTTGCCTATCTTTGTGATGAGAGCCACGCCAAAGAGCTGGCGACTATCGCGCCAGGAATTCCCGCGCTTGTCACTACAGACAGTGGCCTTCGCCGTGCAATGGCGCTTGTTTCAGCGGAAGCTTGGGGACACCCTGACCGCGATCTGAACATTGTAGGCATCACGGGCACCAAAGGTAAATCCACAACTGCCTACATGCTGCGCTACATCCTTGACGCTGGTGCCGATGGCAGAGGTGAACTGGGATCAGCCGCATCAGTCATTGGCTCTATTGCCACCTATGATGGTGTGGTTAATGAGGAGAGCCACAACACCACGCCCGAATCCCCCGACCTATGGCGTTACCTGCATAATGCTTCAACAACTCAACACAGCCCCATGGTGATGGAGGTTTCAAGCCAAGCACTAAAATACGACCGCGTTGACGGACTGAACCTCGACATTGCCTGCTTCCTCAACATTGGTCGTGATCATATTTCGCCACGCGAGCATCCAGATTTTGAGGACTATTTTGCAAGTAAGCTGCGTATTTTTGAGCATGCAAAAACAGCGGTCATAGGGCTAGGCACCGACCATTTGCCCGAGATACTCACTGCTGCTACACATTGCACCAAGCTTGTCAGCTTTGGCGTTGCCAGCACAGACGGAACGGCTCCCAGTACTGCTGGCATCACGGCTGATATCTGGGCTGACCACATCACGCCAAGTGAAGGCACGGTAGACTTTGCTGTACACACACCTGCTTGGACCGCCATTATGCATCTTGGCATGCCTGGCCTCTTTAATGTCGATAACGCCTTATGTGCAATTGCAGTAGCTCAACTGTTGGGCATCAGTCGCAGCCAAATCCGTGCTGGCCTTGCCCGCTGTCGCGTACCTGGCCGCATGGAGCTTTTGAACTCGCCTGATCCGCGCCACGTGGCTGCCATTGTTGACTATGCACACAACAAGCTCTCCTACCAGCGTTTCTTTGCTTCTGTAAGCAAAGAGTTCCCTGGTCGCCGTATTATTGCGGTCTTTGGTGCGCCAGGCGGCAAAGCCCAAGAACGCCGCCAGGAATTGCCACTTGAGGCATCAAAATGGGCGGATGTTCTCATCTATACCGAAGAAGATCCCGCACACGAACGAGTTGAGGATATCAATGCGGAACTGCTTGCCGCAACTCCAGCTGGCCAGCACGCCGAGTCGATCCCCAGTCGACCCGATGCCATCGCCCGTGCAGTTGAGCTTGCCTATGCAGAAAAAACACCTGCTCTGCTTTGCTTGCTCGCTAAGGGAGATGAAACCCGCCAGCACGTAGGCGACGAATTCCTACCCTGCGAGACCGACGAAACTCTCTTTTTACGTGCTATGCATGAACATCTGAGTCAACAATCCTAGTGCTACCATCGTTGCGTCCTAAAGGAGAAATGTATGCCAGCTCTGTCTCTGCCAACGTTCCCCTCTGCCCCCGCCTTGCTTCCTGATTATCTGCAAGAGCGCTTTGGACGCATCAAGCACATCATTAGTGACACAGACGCCACCATGGTTACGCATGGTTCGGCACTCTGTGACTCAGCAGGCAATCCATCTGTCGAATTACCTGAAGCTCTTGTTGCTTTGCAGCGCATTGGTATCGACGTGATTCCATGCACCGGTCGCAGTCGCGCGATGATTCGTGAAGTCGTACGCATGCTAGGACTCCCTGGCTGGATTGGTGAGATGGGCGGCATACTCTGCTTGCATGAGGGCACCACCAGTGATTGGCAGTACTTCACCGCAGACATGTCCTTTGATCCTAACTGCGGAAAAACCCCGCATGAAGTCATCGTAGAGACAGGCATTGTCGAGCGTATGCAAAAGCGCTGGTTTGACTCTTTGGAACTCTACAACGACAACGGCATCGGCTACCAATACCGCGAAGTGTCAGTCGCATTTCGCGGCGCCGTCATGGAAGACGAAGTTCGGCAGATGATGGATGAGACAGGATTACCTCTCTACCTTGCAGATAACGGCATGGTCACGCGTATTACTGGCGACACTATTTTGCCCACCGTTGCAGGCGAGCGCCTTGAAGATGTACATACCTATCACATTACGCCGCGCGGACTCGATAAGGGCTCAGCCGTTGCACGCTACATCGAGCTAATGGGTTGGGATTCTGAAGAGTGCCTAGCTTGCGGAGATTCCCCAGCGGACTGCGAGATGGCAAAACATGTGGGCACCTTCATGCTCATGCGTAACGGCATTAACAATCCAAAGTCGCAGGCAGTGCTTGCAGATGCAACAAACGCTTTTGTATCCACTCGCCCCTCAACAGATGGTTGGTGTGATATGGCAAATCTGCTAGCTGCGCTTCATTCATAGCTCTGCGACTTCTTGGCTAAGCAGAGCTATGCTCTTCTTAGCGATTGATTTGCTTGATGGTTGTCTTCCTTGGCGGTTACTCTGCTTGTCCGTGTGACAGTGCATTGTTGCGAAATATTGGAGTTTTGCTTCTTAAATTTAAACTTATGGAGTCATTTTCTGCTGGGCATGATTAATGACCTCAACTGCCATAAAATAAAGGCACTGCGTCATGGTGATGCAGCCAGCTCACTATTAACGCCAGCTCCGCTGACAGCTCAAAGAGGAACTATGACCAACAAGCAGTCTACTGAAGAAACGCCAACATACGAGACACCAGGTCCTGGCTATCCGCCCCCTCCTGATATGCTCGATAGCCTCAACGACCTAGGCTCAACCGTTATGGGTAAGGTTAACGAGGCGGTCGAAGCCGCCGACTTTGCCGGCCTTTCGGCATCCGTTTCACATTCAATCAAGTCCGCAAGCGCCTCATTTTCGCGGGCTTTAGCAGGTCCTAGCCCATACATAGTACGTGCGCGCAGCAAAAAGACTAGTGCTATGGCAAAAATGTTTGGCTTTGGCTATTTGACAGGCATAAACGGAATAGTAACTTTAAGCAGTATCTTTGGCCTGTCTGGAGAATCCCTTATTCCAAGCCTCTTTGCCAGCGTTATTTTTGGTGGATTTACCTATTTGTTTGGCAAGCTTACAAGAAGCGCCTATCGCGAACGCAAATTACATCGATATCTTGAAAGACTTGCTCGTATTGCCAGTACGCGACAAGCATTAAGTCTTGAAGAGATTGCCCTTCAAACGGAGAGCTCTATCGGCGATACCACAAAAATGGTGCAGACAGGTATTTCTCAGGGCTATATTCCTCAAGGTCGTATTCGTCAGTCCATGGATGGCAAAACGGTTTTATATTTAACCGATCACGCTTTTAAAGAGGCGGGCGGCAAAGATTTGCCAAAGACAAAGCAAAAAACTTCTGAGCGTGTAGCTGCGCGTAGCAAAACTGCAGCTCCCGCTCCTGAATCCATCAAGCAGAACACCAACAATGGCACTACAGACAACGCAAGTAAAACTCCTATCAATCCAAAAGTGGCCGATGCAGTGGCAAAGGGCAAGGACTATATTCAGCGCATTCATTTGGCCAACGACATCATCGAAGAAAAGGAGATGTCGGACAAGCTGGATGTACTTGAAGAAAATGTGCGCCGTATTACCGCACGCGTTAATGAGCGTCCCGATACGGTCGATCAACTCACGCAGTTCCTCAACTATTATCTGCCAACCACAGGCAAGCTGGTGGATGCCTATGCCGACCTCGACAAGCATGATGAGCATGGCCCCAATGCTGAGGCCACGCGCAGGGAAATAAAGACCACCATTGATGTTATTAACGAGTCTTTTAATAAACTTGCAGATGACCTGTTGCAGGATGCCGCATGGGATCTACAGGGTGACATGCATGTACTGCGTACTATGTTGACCCAAGATGGCCTTGCTGATGACCACGGTCCCCGTGCTGATTCACACCCTCTCTAGGATCACTATTAGCTCAAGCAATATAAAAAGCAATGCAAAAAGCTGGGCACCCAAAAGTACCCAGCTTTTCTTTTAGTGCAAAGGAACATTCCTCTAGCTGTAAAGGAGCATTCCTCTAACGCGAAGAATCTAGTGTGATGAAGCCTCAAGGAGTTTTTGCTTGAGCGCGCCTTCAATCTGGGCAAGCTCGGCTTCAGCAGCGATACGCTTCTCGTGACCTTCCTTCTGAATAGCCATAACCTCATCAAGTGTCGACATGAGCTGCTCATTGGTGTGGCGTAGAGTCTCAAGATCAACGATGCCACGCTCGGACTCCTTTGCCGCTTCTACGGTAGCGACTTTGAGCTGATCGGCGTTGCGCTTAAGCAAATCGTTGGTCATCTCGGACACTGCACGCTGGGCTTGTGCCGCCTGAGTGGCATGCTGCACACCCAAAGCAATGACCATCTGGTTTTTCCACAAAGGGATAGTATTAACAATGGTGGATTGAATCTTTTCAGCCATGACAGCATTGGAGTTTTGCACCAAGCGGATCTGCGGGAAGGTCTGCAAGGCTACTTGGCGCGTGAGTTCCAAGTCGTAGACGCGCTTCTCAAAACGGTCACACTGCTGCGCCAAATCGCGCGCGGCCTGAGCATCTTCTGCCAAACCACTTGCCTGCGCCTTTGCCTGAGCTGCGGGCAAATCCTCCGTACGGACCTTTTCCAGCTTCTGCTTGCCTGCAAGCACATACATTGTTAGCTCTTTGAAGTAGGTGACATTGTAATCATACATATGGTCAAGCTGATCGACATCTTTAAGCAACTGAATCTGGTGTTTTTGCAGCTCGTTCGAGATGCGCTCCACATTATTTTCTACTGTGGCATAACGAGCTTTGAGCTCCTGCAGTTTGTTGCCCTGCTTTTTAAAAAAGCCCAAGAAACCTTTTTGGTCGGTCTCCTCGGGGTCAAAGCCCTTAAGATCAACGATGAGCTGAGTAATCTCGTTGCCCACATTTCCCAAGTCCTTGGTACGAACGGATTCCAGAGTACGATCAGAGAAGTCAGCCATCTTTTTCTGTGTACCAACGCCATATTGCAAAATTGCACCAGATTGAGCAAGGTCAATTTTGCCTGCAAACTCATCGACCTGCTTACGCTCGGACTCAGACAGCATCGAGTCATCAACGTTAATGGTTGCGAGCGGCGTCACCGCAGGCGCTGGCTGGCTCAGATTGGTGCCAAACTCAAGCGTAGGCGCACTTGGTTCTGGAATTGTTGTCATGGGAGCCTGACTCATCTCGTCGCCAAACTCAAGGATAGGGCTTTCATCCACTGCCATATCGGAACCTTTCTCTGAGAGCCTCAAAGCAAAAATCGCTTGAATTGTGCTGGATACAGTATGCCCCGTTCGGCGACTCTTGTGCAGCTCAACTCGGTAGATGGGACACATTGTTAATACTGGCGCCCGCTCACTGGCTTACTGAAACACTTGTCGTAAAAGTTACCGAAAGAGTTACTGAAAAAGCCACCGCGAGGGTTGCTGCAAAAGTTACCACACAAATTACCGCACGGACTACTGCACGAACTGGCCGCAAAAAAACCAGCCGCACCCACAAAGGATACGGCTGGCACAATTACGCGAAGCTTCGCGCGTCACACAACATGACGAGTAGCTTAGAACTCCACGGGCAGGTCGTAGTAGACGCACTTGAGAAGCTGCTCCATCTCCTCCTGGGACGGCTGGCGAGGGTTGGAGCCAGTGCAAGCGTCGGCGATTGCGTTCTTGGCAACCTCGGGAAGCTTCTCAAGGAACTCCTTCTCGTCGATGATGGAGGTCTCAGCCTTGACGCCACCCTGGCCGTAGTTCTTGATGGCCTGAGGAATGTCGAGTTTGTCATTCAGATCGCGGATGTACTGCACGAGAGCAGCAACGAGCTCTTCGTTGGTCTCACCCTCGAGATGCAGAATCTCCTTTGCCACAAATGCATAACGCTCAGCAGCACGCTCGTCCTTGGCGTTGAACTGGATGACCTTGCCGAGGTACATAGCGTTTGCGCAACCATGGATGATGTGTCCACCAGAGAAAGCGGCGCCCGTCTTGTGAGCCATGGAGTGAACAATACCAAGCAGACCAGAGGAGAATGCAATACCAGCGATGCACTGGGCGTCGTGCATGTGCTGACGTGCCTCCTTGTCGCCCTTGTAAGAGACAGGCAGCCAGCTGGTGATCTCGCGGATACCGTGCAGAGCGTTGCCGTCGGTGTAGCAAGAAGCAACGGTGGAAACGTAGGCCTCGATGCAGTGGGTCAGAGCATCCATACCGGTGTGTGCGCAAAGCTTTGCAGGCATGGTGTAGGTGAGCTCAGGGTCAACGATTGCGACATCGGGGGTAATCTCGAAGTCAGCAATGGGGTACTTGATGCCCTTCTGGTAGTCGGTAATGATCGAGAATGCGGTGACTTCGGTCGCAGTACCAGAGGTGGAGCTGATTGCGCAGAAGTGAGCCTTGGTGCGCAGAGTGGGCAGGCCAAAGACCTTGCACATATCCTCAAAGGTGCACTCAGGATACTCGTACTTGATCCACATTGCCTTTGCAGCGTCGATGGGGCTGCCGCCACCAACAGCGATGATCCAATCGGGGCCGAACTCAGACATAGCCGCGGCGCCCTTCATCACAGTCTCGACGGAAGGGTCAGACTCGACGCCCTCAAAGAAAGCAACCTCAAAGCCAGCCTCTTTAAGGTCAGCCTCGATGTCCTGCAGGAAGCCGCCACGACGCATGGAGCTACCACCAGAGACGATCATTGCCTTGGAACCCTTGAAGTTCTTGACCTCGTGACGAGCGCCCTCGCCAAAGTAAAGGTCGCGGGGATTCGTAAACCTACCCATTGTTGTTCCTCTCCTCTAGGCCGCATGCAATGCGGCAAATATACTTGCAATCCATATCAATTTTGCTACGGATTGTTTTGCGGAAACCCATAAGTCCGCAATTACTCACAGTCTAGCTTGTCTCTGATATTTTCAGAATCATTGCATAATTTTGCTCGGTTACAGAATAATATGCTTGTCTACCGAATACTTCTTGATTTATATAAATGTACAAAGGATAGTAGACATGTTGACTAGAATTTGCATCTGAGGGGGCGGAAATGTCATTTGATGCCCATGCCGAAGACTACCAGAGATTAAAACTGCGTTTGGCACAAACACTCAATTCTGCAACTCCTACAGAAGTACAACAAGCATATGACGACTTTGACAAGCAGTTTGTGCAATCGCGGGATGCTATTCCCCAAACTGACAATGACCGCGCATTCAATCTTGTGGCGCGTGCAGCAACTTTGATTGACCGTCAACTCCCTTTTTTGGAAGAAAAACATGCACGCGAGATTATCGACCGAGCACACGGATTGCTTGCCGAAGCAGTGTCACTGGATCCGCACAACGCTGATGCCCGCCGCATGATTGCCGCATCCGAACAGCCAGGATTTGACGCCTTTTACCAGTGGCTTGATGCCGGAGAAGCTCAGGTGCGCGAGCAATGCCACAAGCAGCGCGTACACGCCGGAGACGATTTGCCCAAACCTTTGCGCGAACTTGCAGAACATCTGACAATGAGGCCATATTTCCGCTGGCTAGCGACAATGACATCACAAGCGGTCATCTGTGGGCGCAATCGTGAGGCACTAAGGCTTTGTGCCAAATCACTAGAAGCCGACCCGCTCGATATGGGAGATGTGCGCTGCACTGCAGCTATCGCTTTTGCAAAACTCGAGGATTCCAATGGATTTGCTGCACTTGAACAAAGTTTTGCCGCCACTCCACGCAATGGTGGCGGGCCCAACGCTTGGCTTTCCATTGGTCGAATGGCACTCGCATACAAGCAGTTCGACTTTGAAACAGCAAAATCGGAACTTCAACATGTCATAACTACCTATCCGCATGCAGCAGCAACCTTTATTCGTCAGCACGAATTGCCCGATGGTGTATTTGCACGACTACCAGTAGCTCCTGGCAGTGAGGACGAACTTATTGTGGCACTATCCGAAGCAACCGTACTTCTGCAAGAAGGACGTGAACAGGGCGCACGCGGACCCTTTGGTTTGTGGCTAGCCGAAACAGCCACTGAAATGGCTCCTTCCCGTGAGGCGACAGAAATTGCCCAAGCTCAGCAACAGGCAGAGGAGCGCTTCCGCCTACTGAGCGATCTTACCAATAATCAGGGCAACTCCAATAAGAACGATTCTGGCGAGGGTAATGACAGTTCCCGTAAACCCAAAGGAGGTGTGCAGTGAAAACCCATGAAGAACTGATTGCTCGTCTTGCTCAAAGACGCAGTGCCAAGCTTGGAAACCTCTCAAAAAGTGGATTTGAAGAGCTGCTACGTGCCGTCCAAGCAAAGCCCAAATCTTTTATAGATGATCCCCGCGATGAAGCATTTTCATTATTGATCGATGCTCTTGAACGCTATGAAAAATCTGCTGAGAACGCTGATTTTATCGATGCAGATGATGCTTTCTTTGCTGCACACAGCCGTAGGCTCAATCGCCTTATCTCCGATTGTGATCGTGCACTCGCCATCGATGAAAACTGCGCAGATGCCTCTTTGTGCAAGCTGCTTGCCCAAGACTTACAGGGTGATGATCTCATCGAAAAGCTCATCACATTGCGCCAGAATCTAGCGCATAACATAGAGTCCGAACCACTTCTCGGAACTCATGATGATAACGAGGATGTCTGGGACGACGTGTTTACACATGGCATGTTGAGGGTTCAATCAGCTTTTAGTCGTGCGCTTTTTGATACCGCACGCTACAGTATGGCTGAAGATGCCTGTAGACAATTACTCGATATGGCGCCGAGCGATATGCTCGGCGCACGCCATACCTGCGCTTTAACCCTAGCCCGCCTTGAAAATGAAGAGGCTTTTGATGAGCTTGATGTTCACTATAGCCGCCATGGCGATTCATGGTCACATCTTGCCCGCGTGATTTTGCTCTTTAAGCTCAATCGAATTTCTGCAGCAAAACGTGCTTTGCTTGGTTACTCAAACCTCGTTGAGGGCGGCGCTTACGCACTACTGCGGCCTGTGCTAGTAGATACCTACATTCCCGACCGCCCCGAACTTCCTGCCTGCAGCTTTTCGGAAGCAACACTAGCCGCACACGAAGCAGATCCCATCATTGTAGATACACCAGATTTGGTGCCTTGGGCAGAAGAAATCCCACAGATAAACTCTGCCGCTCGCAATTGGGCCGAACAAAACGGTTTTGACTGGTGAGTATTTACACAAGCAGTGACGTCCGAACAGGAAGTTTTCCTTTCGCCTGAGTGTGCGGCTCAATTGAACTACAACTGTTGGCGTTTACGCATTTTCCGCCGAGTTGGCTGTTTTTGCTCGATTGGTGGAGCTTGATAATCAACCGACGAAAATCAGGCTTAAGTAATTCTCTTCAAAACAAAAAGGTAGAAAAATTACTACCCCTAACTTTACATTCCCGTGCGTTTTCGCCACTCTTCGCGGAACTCCTCAACCTCTTCATCTGTCGTGCGGTGTGTTGGAGTTAATCCTTCTTTGCGGAATTGTTCGCGGATTCTTGCATGGTTTTCCTTGTTTTGCTTTTCCAGCATTCGATTAAAACGATAACTCTGAATTGCCCTATATATGAAATAGGGACTAATCAAAATCACGCCGACGATTCCAAGAATGCCCATCCATGCAAGATACTGTACATATGTCATAAGAAATCACACCTTTGAAAATCAGTGCTTATTCGTAAAATCATTTTAGTCAATCTACACAAATGCTAAAACTCACATTGAAAATAATGGGGCAAAAAAATCTTTCATTCCTGTACTACCAGTACAGCGACGTGCATGGTATACTCTTTGACCGCGTCCCCATCGTCTAGCGGTTAGGACACCGCCCTTTCAAGGCGGCGACACGAGTTCGAGTCTCGTTGGGGGCACCATTTTTGCACTGCTTACCGCCTCCGGGCGGTTTTTTCTTTTAGAGTGTACTTTGACGGATATTTCTGTTTATAAGCAGAGTTTTTTAACTTTATCATAAAAATAACTACGACTGACGCCCAATATTGATAACGCTTCGTTGAGCGTTATTTTTTTGCTACGCCAAGATGAAACAACCTCGGTAAAATTTTCCGGGATAGGAATACCAGGATTACCAAACTTCACACCACGTGCTTTTGCAGCAGCAATGCCCTGAGCTTGCCTTCTTCTGATATCTTGTCGCTCTTTTTCAGCCACATAGGATAGAATTTGCAGCACCAGATCAGCAACAAAGGTTTTCGTAAGATCTTCTTTGGCTAAGGTACTTCTAGTATCGAGAATGGGCATATCCAACACGACAATATCAACCTGTTTTTCTTTGGTAAGAATCCTCCACTCGCCAAGAATTTCTTGATAATTTCTACCTAGACGGTCTATTGAATCAATAAAGATGACATCGCCTTCCAAGCATTTATTAACCAGCCTTTGATAAGCTGGTCTTGAAAAATCCTTACCGCTTTGCTTGTCAATAAATAAATTGTTTTCTAATATACCCATTCTCCTTAGAGCATCTTCCTGCCGTTCTATATTCTGATCAGCGGAGGAGACTCGAATATAACCATACTTAGTGCCCATGACACACCTAACTTTCCAATATGTTTATCATAACAAGAATTGATTAGCTCACTCTAATTAGATGATGAACCATGTGCCAGTATGACAGGCTATCATGTGTCAGTACCTGTTAATCGTGTGCCAGTGCACACCCCTGTATTAAAAAATTTGGAGGCTGAGAATATTAGATAAAAAAGAGGACCCCTGCACACTCATCGTGTTAAACAGAAGTCCCCAAAGCCTTGAGTTCAGGCAAAAATAAAGACATAGGTGATTGTATCATAACCTACGTCTTAATATGGTAGGGGCGGTGGGACTCGAACCCACAAGACCAAGGTCGGCGGATTTTAAGTCCGCTGCGTATGCCAATTCCGCCACGCCCCCATATATACAAGAACAACGCCTGAGGCAAAAGTTGTGTGGCAGATATTATAACAAGCCAAATCACAGAGTGAGTTCCAACTTTGCACAGATTTAGTCGAAATGAGTAAAGTTGGGTCTCCAACCCACAGCTGTCGTCTCTTCTCGAATAACTGCGTCTAGCGTCAAGGACATGCCAACAAGCAAATCTGATTCACTTACTGTCAATGTCTCACAGCCCGTCTGTTTCATCAGCTCGCTTATAGCAACGCTGCCCGCAAGAATAACTGGCGCACGCTTTGTTTGCAGACCAGGAAGCTGTGCTCGCTCTTCCACAGTCAGGCCTGCAAGTTTTTCCTCTAAAGCACAAACCTCCTGATAGCCAAGCTCACCCAAATGCACGCGCGCGCTATCATAGGGTTCCAATTCAAGCGTCATTGCCACAAGCGAAGTCGCCGTACCACCACAAGCAAGCAATTTTTCTACCTGCAAATGTAAGGTATGTGCCTCTGCAATTACGGGTGCAAATTGTTCTGCGGCAAACTCATGCGCTGCACGCAAATCCTCCATACGAGCTGGCTCATGCTGGGAAAAATAGCGGTCGGTCAATCTACGACAGCCCACGTTGGTCGAGCGCACCAGCCCCATATCAAGTCCCGCTGCCGACAACACTCCCCAAGCAAGCTCGGTTGAGCCACCGCCATTATCTGCTACCAATAATTTGTGAGCAAAAAAATCCTGAGCAACACCCAAGAAGGTCAGTTGCCCTTCAACTTCACCGGGAATCACTTGAGGAAGAAGACCCAAGGCCTGTAGACGGTTCAGCAGCTCGTCAGAGTTGTCCGCATCACGAGCGGCACTCGTAAGTGTGCACACCGCACACTCTGCCCCAGCCTCTTGAGCTGTCGCAACATAAGCAGCAATACACTCACTTACATGATTGATGGCTGCAGAATCTAGCCTACCTGTCTTATCCACTCCCATACCAAGGTTGACAATGGTAGATTGCTTGGTGAGCGACACTACACGCCCCTTGTGCACTCGAGACAAAGCCAGACGCGCTGTCACCGTACCGATATCAATAACTGCCAACAGGCGATCAGCAGTATCCCCATCTGTAGCCATTAGCCTAAATCCTCCCTGTGATACTGGAAGATAAAGTCGAGAAATTTTTGCTGAAAAGACCCCGTATTGATGGTTTTGGTCTCCTCAGTTGGCTTGCGCGCATCCTGTGCACTTACGGTCTCGTTGCTTTTTTTGCTATCGCCACTGCCATCTAGGCCCTCAACCACAACACCCGTTTCGCCCTGATTGACATAGCCGCGCTTGCGCGCTTCGTCCTCAATACCTTCGCTTGTTTGTAGACGCTCAATATCACCCAACAACTTACCGTTTTTATCTTTGAGCTGCGCGTAGTGAGCTTTGAGATCCTCCTGAGTACGACGAGCCACATAATAATCACGCAAGGGAGGATACACCGCAAAGAAAAGCAAGACAGCGATTGCAAGCGCAATACATCCTTTAATGCGTCTGGGCGTTGCCGTCACAAAACCAACAATACGCGCAAGAATGCTCTGTCTTACAGAAACGCGCTCTTGGCGCTTTTCTTGCCTCAAGCTCTGCTCTGCTCTCGCGCTACGACGCGTAGGCGCACGCGTATCGCCCTTGGAACTCATGCCCGAAACACCCGAATGAGGAGCATCCGTCTTGTGTTTATGGAAGGGAAGAGAGGGCCTAAAACCCACGCTAGAACGTTTGGAGCGTTTTGACTGGGACGTATTAATAACCTCACCAGGCAAAATACGACGTGGCCCCTCGGGCGGAAGTTCGTCTGGCGAGATTGGATTGTTACATGTAGGGGTTTTTTCAGACTCAGCCTCGCGCTTCGCCGCTGCACGGCGCGCGCGATCACGCTCGTAGGGATTCGAACTGCTGTAACGCAATCCGGGTAGCTCGATATTGCCCTGGCTCATGTCTGCTGCTTCGTTTCTGCATCGTATTTGACCAGCCGTCGCGAAATTCGTAACTCGCGATATGTTCATTATGCCGCAGCCACACGCCGTATTGTGACAAAGTTGAAAGACTAGACCATTTTTCCAAGCTCACACCAAATCAATCGTCACAATATGACAAAGGAAAGCCATACTATGTGCGCTCTTCTTGTTTGCTCTGCAACCAAAGATCCTCAAGTTGAGCAGCAGAAAGCTCAGAAATATCCTTGTCATTAGCTGTCGCAAGTTCTTCCATGCGAGCCCAGCGACGGCGAAACTTGCGATTGGAAGCGGCAAGTGCTGACTCAGCATCAATACCCTGCCAACGCGCAACGTTTACCAACGCAAAAAGCAAATCGCCAAATTCCTCAGCAGCAGCTTCGCTCCCCTGCTCTTCCGCCTCAAACTCTGCACGCTCTTCAGCTACCTTATTCCAGACGCCTGCCAAATCGTTCCACTCAAAGCCAGCCTTTGCCGCTCGTTTTGAGATCTTTTGAGCTTGCGCAAGTGCCGGTAAGCTCATCGGCACAGAGTCAAGGAGGCCTTGCTTCGCGTCAGCCTCCCTGGCTGCTGCTCGTTCATCTTGCTTTACACGATCCCAGATATCGAGTACCTTTCCTGCAGAATCCACCGCACCCAGTGCCGCTGCATCGCCAAAGACATGAGGATGACGGCGTATCAATTTTTCGTTGAGTTCACGACACACATCATCAATATCAAAAAGGCCGCCATGACCACCCGACATACCACCATCCGCGGCAATCTGTGCGTGAAGCAAAACTTGTTCGAGCACATCTCCCAGCTCCTCGCGCAGATGAAGCTCATCATCATCCTCGATGCATTGCACTGCCTCGTAAGCTTCTTCGATCATATTGCGCGTGATGGAATGATGCGTTTGCACCTTATCCCAAGGACAACCATCGGGCTGGCGCAATCGCCAAATCATGCGCACAAGACGGTCGAATTGTGGATGTGTCGTGGGAGCACCTTCGCGTCTGGCAATCTGTTCATCAATAGTCTTTGCAAGACCAGCACTATCGTCAGCGATACGAGTGGATCTTTGCACACCCTCTCTGTGTTGCTTTGTCATAGCTACCTCTCTATATGCAGATACGTTACGCGACGCTATTGCTCATCTTCTTCCACTTCATCATTGCCACCAACTGCTTCAAGTACACCCAGTGCAGCAGGCATGACCTGTTCTTCCGACTTGTGGAAGGGGTAGATGAGTTTGCCTGTCTGGGGATAATAGAGTCCCCGACGCTCACGCACACGCAGTGACATTTCGCGGCTAAGCTTGATACCGATATAAGTCAGCTTGCTTGCTGCCAAAGAAACTGACGTTACGCCCAAACGTGACGCACGGATACGAATGCGTGCACGGTCAAAAAGATTTTTCGCGGCCACAGGCATTGCACCATAGCGTTCCTCAAGCTCAATTTGCAGCTTATCAACCTCAGCCAATTCTTCGGCGCCTGCCAGTTTACGGTAGGTCAGTACACGACGATCAACCTCAGGCACATATTCTTCCGCTAAGAAGTAATCCGCAGGCAAATTGATAGCAACTTCGGATTGAGCAAGATTCTCTTCGCTCGTCTCGCCCCGCGCTTCAGCAACGGCCTGACCAAGCATCTGTGTAAAGAGGTCAAAACCAACACTCGACAAATTGCCGTGTTGTTCTGCGCCCACAAGCGAGCCAGCACCGCGAATCTCCAAGTCGCGCATAGCAATTTTCATGCCACTACCAAGTTCTTGATACTCATTGATTGCGGTTAGGCGGTCGGTTGCCTCGGGGGTTAGAGGCTGCTCAGGCGGGAACATAAAGTAGGCATAAGCCTGAGTATGCCCACGCCCGACGCGGCCCTTAAGCTGATACAACTGCGCCAAACCCAAGCGCTGTGAGTCTTCGATAATCAAGGTGTTGGTATGTGGATTGTCGATACCACTCTCGATGATAGTTGTCGCGATAAGAACATCAATGTCATGCGCTTCAAACTCCATCATGACATCCTCAACCTTAGAAGATGTCATCTTGCCGTGCGCCACACCAATGCGCGCCTCGGGCGCCGCTTCCATCACACGAGCAACCGCATCGCCAATAGTATGCACGCGATTTGATACGTAATATACCTGTCCCTTGCGTGCCATTTCCTCACGTATCGCCGCTGACACCACATTGGGATCATACTCCCCTACCGTCACAATAACCGGCAGTCTACCAGGAGGAGGCGTCATGATAAGACTCATATCACGCACGCCGCTCATCGCCATTTGCATCGTACGTGGAATAGGCGTAGCCGAGAGCGTGAGCACATCAACTTGCTCTCGCAGGTTTTTGAGCTGCTCTTTGTGTTGGACACCAAAGCGCTGCTCCTCGTCAATGATAACAAGGCCGAGATCATGGGGGTTAACATCTGCCGATAGCAGGCGATGCGTTCCGATAAGCACGTTGACCTTACCCTCTGCAAAGTCCGCTATGACACGGCGCGTCTTTGCGGGCGTCACAAAGCGCGATAGCACGCACACATTCAGATCAAAGGGAGCAAAGCGAGCAAAGAAGGTCTCATAGTGCTGTTGCGCCAAAATCGTCGTAGGACACAACACCATGACCTGCTTGTCATCTTGGCAGCACTTAAATGCAGCTCGCAAAGCAACTTCAGTTTTGCCAAAACCTACATCACCACAAAGCAGGCGGTCCATCGGACGATTGCTCTCCATATCTGCTTTGATGTCAGCGATGGCGGATTTTTGATCGACTGTCAGTTCATAGGGAAAATTCGCTTCCATATCAAACTGCGCTGGCGTATCTGGTGCAAAGGAATAGCCTGCAACGGTTGCGCGACGTGTATAAAGATCCACCAAGTCAAAGGCGAGCTTTTTTGCTGAAGCGCGCGCCTTGTTTGTCGCACGACTCCAGTCGGCAGTATTAAGTCTTGTCAAGCGTGGAGAAGCACCGTCAGCACCCACATAGCGTGTCAGACGATCAGCCTGCTCTATAGGCACAAACAACAAATCGCCCGCAGCATATTCCAGACGGAAGAAATCCGATGGTGCGCCAAAGTCGCTTCTACGCTCAATCGCAGCAAAAAGCGCAACGCCATGGGTTTCATGCACCACATAGTCCCCCGGCTTAAAGGGAAAGCTCACTTCTGTAGGATCAATGTGACGACTGCGATGGCGTTTGCGCTTGGCTGTACGCGAAGTTAAGTCAGACACAGAAAGCAGTGCGAGACGAGCCGAAGGCAATACAACGCCTGCAGGCACAGGTGCATCAATAAAATTCACCATGCCAGCTTTGAGCGGACGGGCTGACACATTGGCATCAGGCGACTCTATTGGCACTTGATTTTCGGGATCAGCACCAAGTGTTTCGCAAAAAGCAATATGCTCTGCTGAGAAGGTCTGCTCCAATGCTTCGCGTGCACGACGATCGGGCATAGCAAAAAGCACAGTACTACCGTTACTCAGTAACTCGCGAACACGGCCAAGCAAACGCGTATCTGTGCCCGCAATGCTAGGCTGCTTAACTTCAATCTGAGCGGTTACCGTACCCCCAGCACGAAGGATGGACGAGAGCGACAAGCGTTGTTGCTTACCAAAATCTAGGTCACGAGGCGCGGTATAGAGTTCGGAAATATCAATACGCTTGGCATTGGCTGTGGCGCTCACCTCTTCATAGCTGCGCATACAATCATCAAACAACGCACGAGGCTCCGCAAGAACAACCAGCATATCTTTACTCATGTGCTCCAGCGGGCTGCTCGTTTTGCCGTAAAGCTGGGGCAGGTAACGTTCAAGCGTTGGATCAGCCGCACGCTGCTGGATAAGCTCCAAGTCAGCCGCAATATCGGTTGAATCTTGCGCAGCGTTATAGAGTGCACGGCTAGCATTGGCAACCGTACGGTCAGTAAGTGCCAGCTCACGGCAGGGTGCTACCGTTACACCTTCGAGTTCGCCAATGGTTTGACCTGTTGAGGCCACCATGCGACGCACACGGTCAATCTCATCGCCAAAAAACTCAATACGAACAGGGCTGGTAGCCTGGGCTGGAAACACATCAATCGCATCACCATGCGGATAAAAGAGACCAGGAGTATCAACTTGCCCTGCTTCTCCAGCATCGGAATAACCCATGCTTACAAGAATGCGGGTAGCCTCACCAAACTCAACTTCATCGCCAATATCAAATCTTGCACTCGCAAAATAATCCGAACCATACGGTGGCACACGACGAAGTAAAGCATGAGCACTCGTCACCACAATAACCTGCTCGCCCACAGAAAGTTTGGCTACTGCTTGGCAGCGCGCCCCAATTACTGCTTGATCGGGTTGCTTGTCAGACCATGGGTAATCACGCCGATCGGGATAGCGCAAAACACGCTCTTGCCCCAACCAAGCAGCAAGCGAACGAGCGGCAAGATCAGCCGCATCCTCACCTGGCACTACAAAAAGACAGGGCCTTGGATTTTGCGCCCATAGTGCTGCCACCATCAATGGACGTGCAGACTGCGCAACCGCAAGCGTCGCGTCTTGACCAGCGCACAACTCCTGCAAAAGAGGTTTTAATTCAGGGGCAGCCAACAGCCGCCGAGAAACACGATTTATTAGCATGGAAACATGGTACCATTCGACGAAAGCAGCTATAGGCAGGACGACAGAAAGGAACGAAATCTTGAGCGGTAAGCTCACTGATAAGGCACTGGAATTCGCGCGCTACCGAAGTGTGCGCAGGATAGTCACCAGCATTGCCGTTATATGTTCTGCTCTGCTTCAGGCTTTTGTATTGCAAGTATTTATCCGCCCTTCGGAGCTCTTGTCCAGCGGCTTTACAGGACTTGCAATTCTCATAGACCGCATTGCTGCCTTGGGCGGTTTTTCCTTTCCAACTTTTGTGGGTATGATCGCGCTCAATATACCCGTTGCTCTTATATGCTGGCGACACATTTCACATCGTTTTGTTATTTTTTCGAGTATGCAAGTCGTACTTGCGTCAATGTTTTTGCAGTTGTTGCACTTTCAGCCATTGATGAACGAAACTGTGCTCAATGTTGTTTTTGGCGGAGTGTTATACGGTCTTTCTATCGCAATCGCACTTAAGGGTGGTGCATCTACCGGCGGTACCGATTTTATTTCTATGATGGTGGCAAAACGTACCGGCAAGACCATTTGGTCTTATGTTTTTGCAGGTAATTGCCTTATGTTGGTGATTTTTGGATGGCTTTTCGGCTGGGAAAACGCTGCATGGTCCATCGTTTTTCAGTATCTTTCAACTCATACCATCTCGGCTTTTTATCACCGCTACGAACGCGTGACTTTACAAATTACCACTCGCCTACCCATGCAGATTCTCACTGCCTACCAATCGCACTATCGCCATGGCGCTTCCGTAATGAATGGCTACGGTGGTTATTCACATAAAAAGATGTGGATGATTACTACTGTAGTGTCCGCATATGAGCAGGACGAAATCATACATCTCGTCCGAACAGTCGATCCTCGTGCAGTAATCAACGTTATGCGTACCGAAGCCTTCGTCGGAGGTTTTTATCGTGGCTCAATTGACGAGCCTGTACCTGCCGCATTGCCTCGCGATGATGGTGACATCACGATTGAGGGTTAATAGCAATCAGGGATTGCGAGCTTCACTACCCCACAATCCCCAAATATACTTTTCCTGAATCCTGCTCTGACAAATTTGTCGTTTGTTTTTAGGGCTCTGCGTTGACCCCAGTCTCTTTATGCAGGCGGAATAATTGTGCCCGCCAATGCAAGACCCGCATCACTCAATGCCTGCTCAAAGGCTTTGGCCGAACGTGTTGCAATCAACTCAGCTGGAAAATCAATCTCATCTAAAAGCATGGGAGCCTGCTGCAAACGGCCCACGGTATAGGCTATATGTGCGTCAGTATTGACAGCAATCTGCACACCCATCTCAGCGCAACACTCAGCGATCTTGCGGCAATTATTGCGCACATTAGGGTTGTAATACGAAGCAAAGCTATGCTCATTAATTTCAATTACCTTGTGCAAATCGTGTGCCACTGTCAGCAGCTCGTCAACATCAAACGGCACTCCTGAACGACCTGTATGCCCCAAGATAAAAACTTTGGGATCTTCAAGTGCATGTATGTACATTTCTGTCGCCTGTGTGATGCTCGCATTTTCGGTAAAGACTTTGCCGTGCACACTGGCGATAACGTAGTCGCACTCCTCAAAGGCATATTCCTTAAGTGTCATCGGCTTGATAGGAGTGTCAACTATGTTCTTGTCATAGGTCGTATCCCAACCAAACAAGTGACCATCAAGATCAACAATATCCGCCTCGCAACCATGCAACAAACGCACGCCATGCCAGTCACGCGGCCAGCAATGGAAATTAGCAAAATATTGAAAATTGCGGATATTACGGCTCTCAAACAGCATGTCTGAAAAGTGCTCAGTGATGCCTAGTAGCTCCAAGCCACGATCGGCTGCCGCACGCACATTTTCCTCGACTGTCGAATAGGCATGACGGGAGTAGACGGTATGCGTGTGCGCATCACAAGCATAGCGTCGCTCCTGCGTAGATGAAGCTACCATACTTACTTACCCCTTATCTTGCTCGAATGACAATCGCTGACTTAGCTGTCCTGCTCGTAACTTTCCTTGAGCTGCTTCCAAGCAGACATCGAATTAACAATGGTCTCATAGCTCACACAATAACCTAAACGCACCCAGCCCTTGCAACCAAAACTAGTGGAAGGCACAGGCAACAGTTCAAAGGATTTTGCACGCTCAAAGAAAGCTTCATCATCAGGTTCTAGCGCCTGAACCCATAGATAGAAAGCTCCTTGTGGCTCGATAAAGTGATAACCCAACTTGGAAAGACCTGAGGTGAGGGCAACGCGATTCTTTGCATAAGCATCAACATCTGCAGGCAGCTCAACGCAATCTGCGAGCACGCGCTGGAAAAGCGCTGGTGCGCAGACAAAACCCAGCTTACGACCAGCTCCCGCTACTGCAGGCACAAGATAATCGTGATCGGGGTTTGACTGAGGCACATACACCCAACCAATACGCTCGCCTGGCAGTGATAACGCTTTGGAATAGCTATATGCCACAATGGTGCGCTCATAATAGCCAGGAACCCAAGGTACCATTGCACCATAAACAATTTCACGATAAGGCTCATCAGAAATCAGATATATTGTGCTGCCATACTCCGCCTCTTTGCGCTGAAGCACACCCGCGAGATCGGCAAGATTGTTGGCAGAATAAACGGAACCTACAGGGTTATTGGGTGAGTTAACAATTATGGCTTTGGTTCGAGCCGTAATAGCTACCTCAACTGCCACGGTATCAATTTGGAAGTTTTTTTGGTTTGCAGGAACCTCGATACAAGTAGCACCTGCAGTCTCAATCCACACGCGGTATTCGGGAAAATACGGAGCGATTACGATAACCTCGTCACCGGCGTTGACCACGGCATGCAAGCTCAGTGTTATTGAGGCTGCAGCACCACAGGTTAGATACAAATCAGCAGCATCTGCTGTGCATTCGTAGCGACGCGCAAGGGACTCGGCAACTTTTTCGCGCACAAACAGCAGGCCGTTGCCAGGAGTATAACCATGCAGCTGCATGCTTGGGAGTTCGAGTGCACGCTCAATCGATGCCCGTACCTCAGCTGGAGCGGGGACTGAAGGGTTGCCTAGCGAAAAATCAAAGACTTTTTCGGCACCAATCTTTGCCTTGCGGGCAGCACCATATGCAGCAATTTCGCGGATGGAAGATTTGGAAGCACCAAACGAGTAGCTTTGTTGGTTGATAGTCATGCGAATCCCTTCTGACGGCGCATGTAACTACCATTGTAGTCTCTTTACTTTGCACTGCCATGTGCCTTGGTCTTGTGCTCAATACCCTCACGAAGCTGGGATTACTTACTTAGATATGAGTATGCTTTTCTTTGTCGTAATAAAACTACCCCCAGAAATCCGCAGTTAGAAAGCTTGCGGATTTCTGGGGGCGATGTTTTCTACTACTTCTGATACACATCTGCCTAATTACGCATCAGAGACAGGACCCATCTTTTTACTCATGAGTATTGTCATCAAGCAAAGAGCTGTTTTCGGATCCGAGAAGATAATCTGTACTGAGTCCAAGATCAAGACCAGGGATTGAAGAATTTGCAGCAGCAGCCTCTTGAGCGGAATATTCATCCCAAGTCCCCGCCAAAAGTGCATCCAGCACGGGACCCTCGACTGTTTCACGCTCCAACAAAACCTCAGCCATTTGATCCATCTGTTTGCGACGGGCACTCAGCACCGCGGTTGCACGATCATGTGCTTCGCGCATAATGCGCTCCACCTCATCATCAATACGCTTAGCCGTTTCCGCAGAGTAGTCCTGCTTGTCAGCCAAATCACGACCAAGGAATACCTCATGCTGAGCCTCGCCAAATACCTGAATACCGAGCGAATCACTCATGCCATAACGCGTGACCATGCTACGCGCAAGCTTGGTTGCACGTTCAATATCATTGCTAGCACCCGTAGTAATATCCTCACAAAACAGCTCCTCAGCGGTACGGCCACCAAGCAGTGTTGCCAAGTCGTCCAGCATGGCATTGCGCGTCTGCAGGAAGTGATCTTCCTCAGGAAGCTGCATCGTATAACCCAGCGCCTGACCACGGGGAATAATCGTAATCTTGTGTACGGGGTTAGAGTTTTCCAGTACATGACCAACCAGTGCGTGGCCAGACTCATGATAAGCAATGGTTTTACGCTCTTGTTCGGTCATCACACGCGTACGGCGCTCAGGACCAGCAATAACGCGTTCCATAGCTTCCTGAATTTCTGCCATACTTATTTGCTCCTTGTGTAGGCGAGCAGCAAGCAGAGCAGCTTCATTCATAAGGTTGGCCAAATCAGCACCCGAAAAACCGGGGGTCAGTTTTGCGATGCGTTTGTAATCAACATCTTTAGCTAAGGGCTTATTAGCGCCATGTACACGCAGAATTTTTTCGCGGCCAAGTACATCGGGCCTATCCACCGTCACCGTACGGTCAAAACGACCTGGACGCAACAAAGCTGGATCCAAGACATCGGGACGGTTGGTCGCAGCAATCAAAATAACTGCGGTATTGTCCTCAAAGCCATCCATTGCCACCAACAGCTGATTTAACGTCTGCTCGCGTTCGTCGTGTCCGCCGCCCAAGCCAGCACCGCGCTGACGTCCTACAGCATCAATCTCGTCGATGAATACGATTGCAGGGGCTGCAGCTTTTGCTTGTTTAAACAAGTCACGCACGCGGCTCGCGCCAACACCCACAAACATCTCAACAAAGTCCGAACCTGAGATGGAGAAGAAAGGTACGCCCGCCTCACCGGCAACTGCCTTGGCAAGCAAGGTCTTACCCGTTCCTGGAGGCCCAACCAACAGTACACCATGGGGAATCTTGGCACCCATTTTTTGATAACGTTCTGGCTCTTTGAGAAAATCGCGAACCTCTTTGAGCTCCTCCACAGCCTCATCAATGCCTGCTACATCACTAAACTTTGTCTTGGGTCGTGACTCTTCCGTAGTGAGTGCCTTGGTCTGACCAAATTGCATCGACTTGCTATTCTGGCTGGCAATTTGCCTCATGAAGTACACAAAAACCAGCACAAGCGCAACCGTTGGCAACACTGACACCAAAATCGTCTGCAACAGCGAGTCATCCCTTGTGTCAACCTTAAACTCCACTTTGGGATGCTTTTCCATCAGATTGTCTAGGCTGTCAGCACCCACGTAGTAGCTCTTAAACTGGCTAAGTTCCTTGGTGTTGCCTTTAACCTTTTTGTTGGAATGATACTTACCAGTCAGACTACCGTCCGCCGTCTTGTAGGTAACCTCAACTACACGATCTTCCTTTACCGCAGCCACAAACTGACTGGTAGAAAGTGTTTCTTCTTTTGCCGCAGAGCTTAGGTTATTGAACATACCAAAGGCAAGATACGCGCAAAAAGCCAACGCAACAATAAGATACGCAGGACTAATACGACGACCATGACGCGGGTCAGGCATCCCATTAAACGGATCTTCTGGAAGGCTTGGCTTACGCGGATCGTCAGGGAAATGATGTTCTGACACGAATAAATCTCCTTACTAAAACGCGCTCGAAACTTTGTCCCGACGCGTCCCAATGGTAAAGCTACTCGCCATAAACCTCGGGTTTGAGCACACCAATATAAGGGAGGTTGCGATAGCGCTCAGCAAAATCGAGACCATAGCCAACAATAAATGAATCGGGCACATGTGTACCTACATAGGTTGGAGCAACCGCAGGCTTTTTGCCCTCAATATCCTTAACCGCAAAGGTAGCCACACGCACTGATGCCGGATTGCGCGACTGCAGCATACGGATCAGGTAACTCAGCGTCAAACCAGAATCCAAAATATCCTCAACAATGAGAACATCACGGCCTTCAATCTTGGTATCGAGGTCCTTAACAATGCGCACAACACCAGAGGACTTCACACCATCGCCGTAACTTGACACAGCCATAAAGTCGACCGACATCGGACACTCTATTGCGCGAATCAAATCAGCGGTAAATACAACCGCTCCACGCAGCACAGCCACCAACAAGGGGTTTTTGCCCTCATAGTCCTTGGTAATCTCGGCACCCATGCGGGATACGATACTACGAATATCATCCTCGGAAAGCAGAACGCTCTCGATATCAGGATGTTGCTCTGCCATGATTTCCTCCTATCTTCTAGTTGTTGCCTTTTCAGGCCGAATATCGAATGCTTGTCGAGGC
>NZ_DBHHGF010000015.1:0-21845 GCF_057238325.1 Olegusella sp.
TACCGAAAAAAATGACCAGCTGTTTTGTGTACTCCAACTCCGACACTTGAACCATCTATTTGGAAATACTCCGACACTTGAACCATCTGTTAGTGTTGTGCCCGAAGCTTGAACCATTTGTGCGCAAGAAAACGCAAAAATCCCCGTCGCCTGGGCATGACGACGGGGATTAACTCTTTGCTTTAACACCTAATAAAGCAGAGCTTAGAGTCTCATGAAAGGCTCTTCTTCAAAACCATTCTGGTCATCATCAAAGTCGTCGAGTTCGGTGTCTGCAATATTTTCGTTATCGTCGTGGACGTGGATGTGCTCAAACTCTCCATCGTCGTCATTCCAACCATAAGCAGACGCCGCCTCACCTTCTTCGAGTTCGGGCAGAGCTGAAGTAATAGAGCAGAGCCCCTCATCTGTAGGAACAATCTTTTCCCATTGGATGAGTACGGCGGATTCAGGCGCACGATCGAGCTCAACCAAAGAGTCCAGGTAAATGGAATGCGCACCATCAAGCAGGTCGGACTTGGCGTTTATGCGCTCGAACATCTTTTCAAAACGATCCAGCGCTTCTTCTGCATCTGCAGCTTCTACTACGGCAGGCATCAACACGTAGTTGTCAGAGACATCGTTTTCATCATTGTAGTTGAAGTTACCTATATAAAGCATGAGCGCCTCCTTTAGCTGAGGAATACAACAATACAAACTCTTCACTTGTGACTTTAACGCATGTAGACTCTCAATTGAACGAGCCTAGGTAGACGGTAAAAATTGGCAGCAAAAATTACCATGACTGCGTGGGTTTTGAGTAGGGGAGAAGCTTTCCTCTTTCCCTTGACAAGACAAACAGCTAAAATCCTACTGTTTCTACCACGATGCAAGAAGGAGACCTGCATGTCCGGACACTCTAAGTGGGCTACCACCAAGCACAAGAAGGCAGCGATCGACGCAAAGCGTTCATCGCTCTTCTCTAAGCTCTCGCGCAACATCACTGTTGCCGCCAAGTCTGGTGGCGACCCCAACCCGGACAACAATGCAACGCTTGCTGCTGCTGTTGCTCGTGCTCGCATGGTTTCCATGCCCAATGCAAAGATTAAAGCTGCTATTGACAAGGCCTTTGGTGCTGGTGCCGATGCCGCTGTCTACGAAGAGATTAGCTATGAGGGTTATGGCCCTGCGGGTGTCGCTGTCTATGTTGATTGCCTAACCGACAATAAAAACCGCACCGCTGCAGACGTGCGCTCCGCGTTTTCTCATGCTGGCGGCAATCTTGGTACCTCGGGCTCTGTTGCTTTCCAGTTTGCGCGTAAAGGCTCTATTGCTGTTGAGAAAATCATCAAGAGCGATGACAAGAAGGTTGCCGACCGCGAGAATGCTGTCGATGAGGATGAGTTTATGATGGCAGTCGCCGAAGCTGAGGGCGACGATTATGAGGATGCCGGCGATCAGTGGATTGTTTATACCGCCTATGACAAGATGCAGGATGTCCAAAAGGGCCTTGAAGCTCAGGGTATTGAGGTTAAGGGTTCCGAGCTCACGATGATTGCTACGACCCCCACTGAGGTTTCTGTTGCTGATGCCAAAAAGGTTCAGCGCCTTGTTGATCGCCTTGAGGAGCTTGAGGACGTTCAGAACGTTTATGACACCATGAACCGTACTGATGAGATTGAGGAGGCCCTCGCAGCTGACGAGTAGCCTCGACCTAGGTGCTTTGCGTATAGTTAGGTAAAGCAACTTTGGCCAAGACGAGTATTGCGAGGTGCGCTTGAGTAGGCAATATCGCAATTATGACGACGACCTCGAGGCCAATGGCTTCGGGGTCGCTTCGCATAATCACAAAAAGGGACATTTTCAGAGTGGCTCAGCCTTTTCGCGGGGCGCAGCCGACTTGCCGCCTGCCAATTCGGCGCCGCAAACTCGCCGTGCAAATGCAAATCCAGGCGTGCAATTGCCACAACATCCGGCGAGTCTGAGCAGTCTTGAGGCAAATCGTGCCGATTTTGATCGTCGCTATAGAAATGAAGGCTACGGCAATACTGATAGCTGGTCTGCTGCACCTATACACAGGTCTCGCAGGTCTGCGCAGGAATATTTTGATGAGAGTGCCTACGATAGACAGCCAGGGCGCCAGATTCATTTACCACACCGTGAGCACAAACGTCATGGATTCCTAAAGTTTTTAATTGTCTTGATTGCTGTACTTGCAGCGGTGTATGCACTGGTGTTTCTGCCTATCGACAATAGACTTGCCTTCAAAGATCCCGAGGCAAAAGGCGTAGCGGAAGCTACCCAGATGCATATTCCCCTGCAGCCCTACTATGTGCTTTTGCTGGGCTCTGATGCGCGAGAGGGCGATGCAGTGTCGCGTGCCGATTCCATTATTTTGGCGCGCATTGACGTTGTGTCCAACAAGATTACGATGTTGTCCATTCCTCGCGATACCAAAGTGGAAATTCCTGGTCACGGTACTCAAAAAATCAATGCTGCCTATGCTTTTGGCGGAGCTGGAGGCATGGCATCTGCTGTGAGCGCACTCGTGAATGTGCCTATTTCAAAGGTTGCCGTTATTCACTTTGATGGACTATCTTCGCTCGTAGATGCAGTGGGTGGTATTACGGTCAAGGTGCCAGTGGATGTAAATGACCCTGAGTACACAGGACTTGTCCTACCCGCAGGGACGCATCAGATGGACGGCAAGACTGCATTGCTTTTCTCACGTGTTCGTCATGGCTTTGCTTTGGGTGATTTTCAACGTCAAGCAGACCAGATGCTGGTATTGCAGGCCATTATGAGCAAAGCTCGCACGCTGCCGCCTTGGGAGATGGTAGGTGTTGCCAATTCAATGGCCGACATGATGGACAGTTCGATGCGCTGTTACAACATGATGCCGATTATGCTGCGTATGTTGGCTGGATCACCCACTATTTATCGTGCAGCACTACCATCTACGACTGATTATATTGATGGTGTGTCTTATGTCATTAATGATGAAGCGGCAACTTCGCGTCTGATGGAGGTCATCAATGCGGGTGGCAATCCTGAGGCTGAGGATGTAAAGACTGGCATGGAATAAAAGCAAGCACACCACGTGTCCGGCGCTTGCGTTATCCTTCATGAGAGTAGATTAATCGCGGCCTGTGTGCTGCAGAGTATGAGGGGGTGGGGCATGAGCGGTTTTAAGCGCTTGTGCATGTTTGTCTTTGGACTGGCTGGAATGGCCTGCCTCGCAATACTAGTGCTGCCTTGGTATGGTATCTATCAGCATGGCATTGCGACTGTGCTCGCCAATCCTATTGGCGGTACAGCTGCTCTTGTGCTTGCCTGCATTACGGGTCTAGGTCTGTTGGTATGTCTGTTGGGCGCTTTGTTTACTCCGCGTAATCCGCATTCGGTTATTGTGTCTGTTGTTGATGGCGATGAGGTGCAAGTTACGCGTGATGCCATCCGCGCGCAGGCAGTGCATACCATAGAGCGCGATGGTACGTTGACGGCACGGAGTGTGAGTGTCAAAGCAAAGAAACGCGGTCATGTGCGTGTCTTTTGTCGCATTCAGCCCAACAATACGGTTAATGTTGCAGCGTTGGGAGCAGAGCTTCATGACCGCTTGATGGTTGGACTTGCCGAGATATGTGGCGATACGGTTGATAGCGTTACGATTGAGTTTGTTGATCCCATCACCCATGACGAGCCAGTCAATTTTGATAGTCTTGAAGCCAGCTACGCTAACACGATGGCAAAAGCACATCCTGCGTCGATAGAGCCTGAATCTCAGCCAACTACCCCCGAAGCGCCTATTGCTGAAGATATTCGTGTACCCATGGGACACACAACGACTTTGCGTCCACTTCAGCTTGGGTCTGAGGCTAACGACGATGATGATCTTTCTGTTGACATGGATATAACTGAAGAAGTCCCTACAACTGATAGGGAGGACTCGTAATGCAAGAAAAGAAACCCAAGATGACCATAGAACAGCAAATGGCTGCCGACAAAGAAGAGCAAACCAAAGCAGTTGAAACTAACTCTCAACAATTGATGGCTAGTGAGAATGCGTCTCAGCAGAATGCTGAGGCGGGCAAACTCCCGCATCAGGCTGTTGCTGAGTGGGTTCATCGTAGCTTCCCAGGTCACGAGAATGCCTTTTATGGTGGTGTCGTAGGTCTTGCATTAGCAATTCTTTTTTTGATTGTTGGCTTTTGGACTACGTTAGAAATTGCTCTTTTCTGTATTGCTGGTGTTGCGGTGGGGCAGCTACTTGATGGTGATCCCCGTATTATTCGTACCATTCGCTCACTTTTTGAGCCTCGCAACTAAGATTATGAACTGGCCTTTGTGCAGCTAGAAAGGACACTTCCATGAGTGAAGACAAAAAGCAGGAGCTTGAGCAGGCAGTTTCTCAGGAAAGTGTAGATACCCCCGCAGTCCCTCTTGCTGCTATCGAGGAAAGCGAGACCAGTACTGCTATAGAGCCCGTATGGGATGGGGGTGAGGGAGTAGCTGTTGACTCTGAAGAAGATCTCGACAGTGAAGACTCCCTGACATTCTCCAATGGTGTCATTGAGAAAATTGTTGCCATTGCTATGCGCGATGTACCAGGTGTTATTGGTATGAAGGGCGGCTGGCTCGATCGTGTACAGGAGACCTTTGGTGCTCATGCGCCTCGCAAGGGAGTGACGGTTGAGGTTACCCCCGATTCTGCTGTACGTGTCAATATCTCAGTCATGATTGAGTATGGTGCCTATGCTCCCCAGGTTTTTGAGGATGTCAAAAAGACCGTGGTCAAGCAGGTCACGGGTATGACAGGACTCGAAGTTGCTGGTGTCAATCTTCGTATTGAGGATGTCTTGACGCAGGAAGAGTATGCTGCTTCCAAGCGTGCCGATGCCGCTGCCGCCGCAGCTGCTGCTGAAGCAGCTGTACAGGCTGAGACTACCGAAACCGAAACAGAGGAATAAGGGTGAGTTTGCGCACATCAGTTGCAATCGCTCTAGGAAGACTAACTTCTTGGGGCTTGCGAGATTTGCTTCACCGCAATGCATCCCAGCTACCTGGAAGAGTGGCGTTGGGTATAGACTCGCAGGTGATTGCAGCTTTGGCAGGAAAACTGCAGAAGGGCTCGATTGTTATCTGCGGTACAAATGGTAAGACCACTACTAACAATATAGTGGCGTCTGCTATTGAGGCTGCGGGTCAACATGTGCTCTGCAATCGCGTGGGGGCAAATATGGCTCCTGGCGTTGCGGCGGCACTGCTTCCTGGAAAGACGGCAGACTGGGCAGTGATTGAGGCGGACGAACTTTCAACAGTTCATATCCTTCCTCAACTGCAACCCAAATATCTCGTGTTGCTCAACCTCTTTCGAGATCAATTAGATCGGGCAGGCGAAATTGAGCACGTACAGGATGTTATTGTGTCAGCCCTGCAGGCATCTCCTGAGACTGTCCTTGTCTGTTGTGGCGATGATCCGCTTTCGGTAGGTGTGGCTTATCGTGCCGCTCAGGCAGGGACGCATGTGTTGAGCTTTGGTATTGGTGAAGATTTAGATCAAACAGCCGACCGCGTGCCCGAAGCACGTTTTTGCCAACAATGTGGAGCAGAGCTTAGCTATGACTATCGCAGCTATGCACAGCTTGGCGCGTTTCATTGTCCCAACTGCGATTTTGCCCGTCCTGAGCTCGACTTTGTAGCTCGCGAGGTCAAAGTCAGCCGTGAAGGAATCGCATTTAGTGTGTCGGGACCTGGCTTTGGTAATGAAAAGCCGCTGCAGCTTCATGCTGATTTTGGTGGCGTTTACATGGTGTATAACCTGCTTGCCGCCTATGCTGCAGCGCATCTTGCTGCCACAGATGATGCAAGTTTTCAGCGCACTATAGATGAATACCGGCCTGCCAATGGTCGTTTGCAACACTTCAACGTTTATGGGCGTGAAGTTGTCCTCAACCTTGCAAAAAATCCTACGGGTTTCAACCAAAATATTTCTCTTTTGCTGGCGGACAAGCGTCCTAAATATGTTCATATTGCCATTAATGACAACGTAAATGATGGTAAGGACATCTCCTGGATTTGGGATGTCGATTTTGAGCGTCTTTCCGACGATGAAAATCCTATACAGGTATATTGCAGTGGCAGTCGCGCAAATGACCTGCAAGTACGCCTTAAGTATGCAGGGATTGCATCATCGATTTCTGAAAATGTAAAAAGTACACTCGCCTCACTTGAAGCATCTGATACAAAACAAACACTCTATGTACTCACAAATTACTCGGCGCTCTGGCCTGCCAAAGCTGAGCTCGAAGAGATGGGGGCGCGTCATGTCTAGTACTTCTCGGACACTTCGTATTGCGCATCTCTATCCTGAGCTGCTTAATCTTTATGGCGATTCGGGCAATATTCTTGTACTGCGCCGTCGTTTGGAATGGCGTGGGATTGGCTGTGAGGTCATTGAGTGTCACATGGGTGATCGTCCGACTTTTTCGGATATAGATATTGCTTTTATCGGCGGGGGATCTGACCGTGAGCAGAGTATTGTTTGTAAGGAGCTACTCTCGGTTCAAGCAGAGCTTGCTGCTTTTGTCGAGGATAATGGTGTACTTGCGGCAGTTTGCGGTGGCTATCAGCTACTAGGTTCCAACTATCTGATGGGGGATGAAAAGCTTCCAGGTCTATCTTTGGTGGACATGTATACCGATAGAGCTGAGCCACGTCTTATTGGCAATATTGTGGTGGAGAGCCGCATATCCCCACAGCGTATTGTGGGATACGAAAACCATGGTGGGCGCACGCATTTAGGTGCTGGTGTTGAGCCTATGGGTAAGGTTTTATATGGTCATGGCAATGATGGTAAGACGGGTTTTGAGGGCTGTCTCTACAAAAATGTGGTAGGTACCTATATTCATGGGCCTCTGCTCCCAAAAAATCCTGGGGTGGCAGACTATCTGATTGCGCGTGCACTCGAGCGTCGCTACGGTGATGTAACGCTCGAGCCGCTTGACGATGCAGAGGAGCTTGAAGCAAACTCTGTTATGACAAAACGTTTGCTCTCAGGTCAGGTTAAAGAGCAGTAGATGTGTTTTGCTCCGCTTGATAGCGCTCTGACTGCTTAGCGCATTTTACCTGCATAAACTAAATACGAGTAGAGATACATCCACACAACTCCGCCCAACAAAATTACTGAAAGAATGGGTGCTGCGAGCGCTTGTAAAATATCGCTGGCAAGACCGCAGACGATGAGTCCTACTCCCATAAATATGGACGTAATGCCGCCCATGCGATGTGTTCTTTGCCAACAATGCTCATCTGCCAGTGCCCAGGGCGTCTTGATGCCAAAGCTGTAATTCTGGCGTACACGGGGAAGATAATTCCCTAGGGCAATAAGGCCTACTCCTAATGTGCAGAGTATGAGTAGGGGAACTATCTTGCTGCTTTGAGGAATCCAGCCAAATACTGTGGCTTCCGTAATCCAAGAAAGGATAATGAATAAACAGCTAGTCGCAATGATAAAGCCATGCCAAAGCCCTTGGATTTTTTTATACGCCTCGCCTTTTGGATCAATCTTGGGGATAAAGTAAAAAAGCACCAGCATCCCCAGAGGCAAGCTCGACAAAATCAGTGCTACCCAACGAGGACCATGACCATTTATCTGTCCGCTTGTATCCCAATGCGTAGGAATAGTCTGAGGGAGCTTCGGATAGAAATAGAGGTGAGCTGCTAAATTAATGAGGCAAAGTAGGGCTATTACCAGCCAAAACTTCTTTTCCTTAGCCTTCATGGTCTTGCGTCCCTTCGTGTGACGTGAGCTCAAACAGCCACGCCATAAGTCCCTGAACAACAGTGGTATTGAGTCGATAGCGTACGTAGAGTCTTTCTTTTTCAGAACTTACAAGCCCTGCATTTTTGAGAATGGCAAGGTGATGACTTAGGGTGGCTTTGCTCAGGTCAAAATGTTCGGCAATTTCGCCCGCAGTGAGATCTTGGTCTTGTAAGAGTTCCAAAATGCGTCTGCGTGTTGCATCAGATAGTGCGGTGAATGCTTCTCCTGCCATGTCCTTTCCTCACTAATTCGATAGATATCAAATTAGTATGAGATGGTATGACAGTGCTCTTCTTGCGTCAAGACTGATTTTTGCTGGTTGAAACCTATAATGAAACGCGACGAAAGGAAGTAAGCCATGTATGACAATGAATGCGTACCAGGTCGCAACGACGAATGTTGGTGTGGTTCGGGCAAGAAGTACAAGAAATGCCACATGCGCAAAGATGAGCGTATGGAAAAACTCGCGCTTGAGGGTGAAGAGGTACTCCCTCGTAGTCTCATGAAGTCCGAGGCTGATATCGAGGGCATTCGTAAATCTGCTGAAATTAATCGCGGTGTGTTGGACATGGTGGGGAAGCGCATTGCTTCAGGAGTTACCACCGAGGAGATTGATGCGTGGATTTACGAATACACTACCGCACACGGTGGCGTACCTGCTGACCTCAACTATGAAGGCTATCCAAAGAGTGTGTGTACCTCGATTAATGATGTGGTGTGCCACGGTATTCCTTCTCCCAAAGTAGTGTTGCAGGAAGGCGATATCGTTAATGTTGATTGCTCGACTATCTTGAATGGTTACTTCTCAGATTCGAGTCGAATGTTTTGTATTGGTGAGGTTTCCGATGAGCGCCGCCGTTTGGTGGAGGTTACGCACGAGTCGGTTAAGGCGGGTCTTGAGGCAGTTACACCTTGGGGCCATTTGGGTGATGTTTCCTACGCCGTTCAGCGTTGCGTTGAAGAAGCGGGATATTCGGTGGTGCGCGAGTATGGTGGGCATGGCATTGGCAAGGAATTTCATGAAGATCCCTTTGTGAGCTTTGTGGGCGAGCCAGATACTGACTATGTCCTTGTGCCAGGTATGTGCTTTACGATTGAACCTATGGTCAATGCGGGTAGTCATGATATTTGGATTGACCAGAGTGATGGTTGGGTAGTCCGCACCAAGGACGGTAGTGATTCTGCTCAGTGGGAAGTCCAGCTGGTTGTTACCGAAGACGGCTATGAACTTCTGTCTTGGTAGTCCTGCTTTATAGCTCTTTTGCTTGGTCGTATATTCCAAATGGGTGTCAATAATAGTTGGCACCTTTTTTTATTAAATAGCTTCTACTTTTTGGGTAGGAATCTGGCATAAAAACTGTTATAACACTGTTATATAGTTAGCTAAGGATAACTACTAGGAAGGAAAGAGATGGAAACTTCTTCGTCAAATCCATCCCAAAAATCATCACCTCTAGTGAGACTTTTGGGCTGGTCTGAGAAAAAAGGGAGTTATGTGCTCAGCGTTATCCTCGCAATTATTGGTGTTGCGGGAAGTATGGTGCCCTATTTTGCCGCTGGTCATATGATTACAGGCATCCTTACGGGGCAACGAGATTGGAACTTCTTTTTGCATTGGGGAGTAGTGGCGGCAGTAGGCTACCTTGTATATCTCGTATTTCACTTTGCTTCGACGGCAATTTCGCACATTGCTACGTTTGCTACTATTTCGAATATCCGGCAGCTTTTGGCTGAAAAGCTCGTTCATGTCCCTATGGGTTATGTTCTTGATATTCCCTCAGGTACGCTTAAATCACTCATGGTCGAGAAGGTTGATAGTATCGAAACCATGCTTGCTCATGCAGTTCCTGAGCTCACATCAAACTTGCTGATTCCGGCGCTTGTCTTGATATATCTATTTACCCTTGACTGGAGATTGGCGTTGGCAGCACTTGTTCCGTTCTTTTTAGGAATGTTTTGCATGGCGGGGATGGCCCATGACTATGAAACGTGGTATGGCAATACCGTAACAACAGGCAAAGCCATGAATGATGCCTCAGTAGAATATGTTGCTGGTATTGAGGTTATCAAGGCATTTGGACAATCTGCCAGCTCATATGAGAAATTCTCCCGTGCTGTTTATGCATCTGCACATGCGTTTATCGATTGGATGGCACATTGCCAAATTTGGTCGGATGGTGCACTTTCGCTGGCGCCCGCAACGCTTGTTACCGTGCTTCCTTTAGGCTGCTTGTTTGTTGCACAAGGAACACTTGATGCAGCTACCTTTGTCATGTGTGCTGTTCTTTCGGTTGGTATCTTCCCGCCACTGTATGCCGCAATGAGTTTTGCAGATTCTTTGGCGCAGATTGGTACCACGGTAGATGAGATTGCTAAAGTCCTTGATCTACCCAACCAGCGCCGCGCTATAAAGCCGGTTTTACTTGAGAATCACGATATCAGTCTTTCAGACGTTCGTTTTTCTTATAGCAATCAAGAAGTTATTCACGGTGTAAATTTGGAAATAAAAGCGGGTCAGATGACAGCGTTGGTCGGACCCTCTGGTTCGGGCAAATCCACTCTTGCGCGTCTTATTGCAGGATTTTGGGACCCTGATAGTGGCAAGGTGTGTATAGGTGGACATTCGCTACAAGAGATGAGCGCAGATCAGCTCGCGCAGCAAATTGCCTATGTTGACCAAAATAGTTATTTGTTTGATGACAGTATCATGAATAATATCCGCATGGGCAAGCCGCAAGCAAGTGATGCTGAGGTAATTGCTTGTGCAAAAGCTTCGGGTTGTCATGATTTTATAGTAGCGCTACCGAAGGGCTATCAGACAGTTGTTGGTAGTGCTGGAGGACATCTTTCAGGTGGTGAACGCCAACGTATTACCATCGCGCGTGCCATGCTGAAAGATGCACCTATTGTGTTGCTCGATGAAGCTACAGCATATGCTGACCCCGAAAGTGAAGCTGAGGTTGAATCTGCGGTTGCCAAATTGGTTGCTGGTAAAACGCTTATTGTTATTGCGCATCGACTTTCTACAATCTGCGATGCTGACTCGATTGTTGTGGTGTCAAAGGGTTGCATTGAGGCTCGAGGTACCCACAGTGAACTCATGAAGAATTGCCCGCTTTATGCAGATATGTATACGGCACATATCGGCGCACGCGACGCAGCCTAAAGGAGGGCATTACTATGTTTTCTGTTCTAAGAAAGTATTTTGCATTTGGCAATGCCTACCAACTCAAACTAAGGCGCGGACTCATTTTTACCCTTCTTCATGCGTTATTTGAGGGGCTACAAATTACGGCGCTTTGGGTTGTGCTATCTAGTCTTGTTCGCAATGAGGTGTCGGGAACGACAGCTCTTATTGCTCTTGCCATCATGTTGGTAAATATTGTTGGTTCATTTGTATCTACACATCTTGCGAGTATGAATTTTTGCTCGGCTAACTTTGGTAATGCGGGAAAGAAACGCATGGATGTAGGTGACAAATTGCGTCATTTGCCCATGGGTTACTTCAATGAAAAGAGCCTAGGTGAAGTTACGAGCATTATGACAAATACCCTTGATGATGTGCAAAACCTTGGTGGATTAGTATATCAAGCAGTGCTTGGTGGCTTGGCTTTTTCATTTATGATTTGCATGATGATGTTCGTACTTGACTGGAGATTGGGGCTCTTGACACTTACAACTACCGCTCTGTTTGGTGGAAGCATGGAACTCTTACAGCGTTTTGTACGTGTGGCTTCTGATAGACGAACTGCCGCTCAGCAGTCTATTGTAGAAGCAGTCCTAGAATATGTTCGCGGCATTTCTGTTGTACGTGCCTTTTCTCTTCTTGATAGCGCCCAAAATCGATTGACGTCTGCCATTGATGCTTGTGAAAAAGAGAATGTGAGTTTTGAGCTGGCTGCCATGCGTTTTGCCGTGATGCAAGCTGTTGTATCAAAAGCGACAAGTGTGGCAATGTGTCTCCTCTCATGCTGGTTGTATATTACGGGTTCAATGGATGCGGGCATCAGCCTCACGATGATAGTTGCCTCTTTTATGGTGTTCAGTCGTCTTGAAATGTCTGGAACCTTCTCTACCATTTTGCGCCATATAGAAGTTGCGATGAATCGCGTTGACTTACTGCTTGCTACGAAAGAGATGAGCGAAGGTGGCGGCAAAGAAACCCCAGACAGCCTTGATATTACCGTCGATCATGTTTCATTTGGCTATGGAAAAGAACGTATCCTAGAAGATGTCAGCTTTAATATCCCAGCAGGCACATCCTGTGCAATTGTCGGTCCCTCTGGTTCGGGAAAAACTACCTTAGCGCGTTTAATTGAGCGCTTCTGGGATGTAGACGAAGGCAGCATCAGCTTAGGAAGTTATGATGTGCGCGACTATAAGGTTGATGCATTGCTTTCAAATTTCTCTACCGTATTTCAAGGTGTGTTTCTCTTTGACGATACGATTGAAAACAATATTAAATTTGGCTCTCCTAACGCCATCCATGAGCAGGTAGTACAAGCAGCACAAAGAGCGTGTTGTCATGACTTTATTACTGCTTTACCAGATGGATATGAGACACGTCTTGGTGAAAATGGTTCAGTGCTTTCGGGGGGAGAACGCCAGAGATTGTCAATTGCGCGAGCGATCTTAAAAGATGCGCCAATTGTGGTGCTTGATGAGGCAACCGCAAATGTTGACCCCGAAAATGAGCTGGAACTGCAACGTGCCATCGCTGAACTTACCTCTCGTAAAACGGTCATCATGATTGCGCATCGCTTAAAAACGGTACGTGATGCCGACCAAATACTTGTGTGTGACAAGGGACGCATTGTTCAACGTGGTACACACGATATGCTTATGCAGCAAGGTGGTCTTTACGCCACATTTGTAAATATGCGCAAGCAAGCTGCTGGTTGGAAGATATCTGCTGTATAAGGCCTGTATGCCCGCTTGTCTATAATGGCTGGCAAGGCAAGCGGGCGAGAGGGGCATTGGTATGTGTGCAGTACAGAGTTCTTCACGAGAAAAAATTCTTGCTGCGGCTCGTACTGAGTTTTGGAAGTACGGTTTTGAGAAGGCATCTCTGCGTACGATAGCTCAGCAAACACATATGACTACAGGTGCTATCTATGGCTACTTTACTTCAAAACAAGCGCTCTTTAATGCACTTGTTGAGCCTGCAGCTGCAGGCCTTCTTACCCTTTTTGAAAAAGCTCAAGAAGAGTTCTATGCCTTAAGCCCCGATAGGCAAAGCATGGAAGCCATGCTTGATTACACGCTTGCGGTGAGTAAGCATGTAACGGAAGCACTTTATGCCAATCGCGATTCTTTTTTGCTTGTGCTAGAAAAAGCAAGTGGTACACCGTGGGAAAATTACGTTGATCGCTTTGTGGAGATTGAGGCAAAAAGTACTACTGAATATGTCGAAATCTGTAATGCTCAGAGCAATGAAAGTATGTGTCCTATCTCTGATGTACTGGCGCATACGCTCGCGCGCTCTTATTTTTCCTGTCTCTTTGAAATTTTTTGTAATGAACCAGATGAAAGAACCGCTGCTGAACATATACAAGCGCTTGTCCGTTTTTACCACAGTGGTTATGCAAGCTTATTTGAAATATCGCGCCCATAGTCAAAATATGAGAACAAGAAAGCCGCTCGCGGAGTTAAACCGTGAGCGGCTTTGGCTTAGCGCAGCTGTCATACCAGGCATATAGGAAAAAATGCGTGCCCAAATTTGGGATATATCCGTAGGTCAAGTATGGAAAAATCGATGCTTAAATTCTGTCTGGAGATTTTAAGCGGTCAGGCAAAATGTGTGTCCGATTCTGACCTGACAGTGCAGGCGAAACCCTATGTTTACCCTCGTTATCTTTGTTGTCCAAGTGCCTGATGGCAGAGAAAACACTGCGCCCTGTATGCAGAGGTGATATGAAGCGCAATGAGGTCAGTTCCTCAAGACGGACGCATCATCTGGCACACCTACCCCGCAAAACGGTTCACAATTCATCAGCAGACCGTGAATTAGGTTCCTATTTCCCCATTGGCACAAAATTTACCAGGCATTTTGTGGAGCCAAACGTGAATTAGGAACTTTTTCTGGAGGAGATGGTGAACGGTGAATCTTTTCCAAACGAGGTGATGAACGGTGAACCTTTCGGGCGGGATGGTGACAAGGGAACCTATATGCACCTTTGAGGAACTTTTCATCTGCTAATCATTGGTTGAACGCATGTGTATGTGTGGACACACGTTTTTCCTATATGCCTCATATCAAGAATTCAGGCTCTCCCATACTGTCAACCGCACCTTACTTTAATGTGATTGTAGAATGTGTTAGCCTTGTATAACAGTATAGCTAACCTGCTATGTTAGCAGTCATGTACAGGTAGTTGTGTAAAAAGGGAGAGTTATGAGCAAGGAGACATCTCAATCTGGCGAGAAGAAAAATAAACTCACCACAAAAGATTTAATTTATGCAGGAGCTTTCGGGGCTATATACATTGTTCTTATGCTTGCTATTGTGATGGGTCTTGGAGCAATACCTTTGCTCTATTGGCTTGCCCCTATGTTTGTAGGCCTCATTGGTGGCACAGTCTATATGCTCTGTGTTATGAAGGTAAAAAAGTTTGGTGCGGCTCTTATCTTGGGCCTGCTGTTTGCCTTAGTAGCTGGTTCGACAAGGTGGTATACCTTCTGCGCTTGTTTGGTAGGGCCTCTCCTTGCTGAGCTTGTGATTTTTATGGGCAAATATGAGTCTCGCAAGATGTATCTCGCCTCTTTTGTTTTGTTCAATTTGAGCATGTGCGGGCCTTACCTTTGCTTTGTGTTCGATTTGGATGCTTCTATGGCTATGAGTGCACAATACTATGGTGCCGCATATGTGAAGGCTGCTACCCAGATTTTCCAGGGTGGTTTCTATCTTGGAACCATTGGCTTTGCTCTTGTCGGAGGCATTGGCGGTGCGTTGCTTGCCAGCAAATTGCTCAAAAAGCATTTTGAAAAGGCGGCGATTATATAAGTGGTCTTCGATACCTACGCAGACGACTCTCAAGCAATAATTCGCTTTGATCCCCGAACGAAATTTTTGGTACTTCTCTCTGCATGCCTCATTACATTTGGGGCTGCGGGAGAGATGCCTTTGATGTTGTTGTGCGCCCTTGAGTGCATTCTTATATTCCTTAATGGAAAGCGCTTTGTTGGTATCAAACTCATACTTATGAGTGCGTTGATGGAAAGCCTAAACGTATTGGTTGCTTCCATGCCTTCTGTGTCAGCGGGTATGGCTTCGCTTGTGATGGCCGTCTATGCGCTCTATAGACTGTTCTTTCCCATCCTAGCTGCCTTTACGCTGCTTGTGCGGACTACACGTGTCAGTCAGATTCTTGCAGCGTTTCAAGCAATGCATATGCCAATGGTAGTTGTCATCCCTCTTACCGTTATGTTCCGCTTCGTTCCTACCGTCCAGGAAGAATGGATGGGCGTACGAAAAGCGATGGCTTTCCGTGGTATTGAATTGACACCTACTGCAATTATTCGCGCACCATTTCAAACAATTGAATACATTCTTATACCGCTGTTGTTTAGTACCGTTGCTGTGATGGAGGAGCTGGCAGCTGCTTCGCTTGCGCGAGGTCTTGATTGTAATGTGGCGCGCACTACGTTGGCAGATGTAAAAATGAGATTTTCGGACTATCTCGTACTGGCGATACTTGTTTGCCTGGTGGTATGGGTGAGCATAGAACTTCCTTAGGTGGAGGCATTTTGATAGAGCTTAATGACGTCAGCTTTCATTATGGTGGAGAAAATGCCACGGGCGATGGAGTTGATCATATTACTCTGCAAATTGAGCAGGGAGAAGTGGTTGTCCTTGTAGGTGAGAGCGGTTGTGGGAAAACGACCATTACACGCTTAATCAATGGTTTAGCTCCTCACTTTTATGAAGGTCAGCTTGATGGGACGGTCTATGTTGATGGCATGTGTGTAAGCACTACTGAGCTTGCTGAGATTTCAGAGCTGGTGGGAAGCGTTTTTCAAAATCCAAAAAGCCAATTTTTCAATATGGATACTACTGGTGAGTTGGCATTTGGTTGCGAAAACCAAGGTTTAGATCGTACAGAAATTGTTAAGCGTATTGAAAAAGCTCGCATTGATATGAAGCTTGATGCACTTATGAATCGCAATATTTTTGAACTTTCAGGCGGAGAGAAGCAGCAAATCGCCTGTGGTTCAGTTTATGCCCAAAATCCTTGCGTATTTGTTATGGATGAGCCTTCGTCCAACCTTGATAAAAAAGCAATTCGACGTTTGCACGATATCCTTGCGCGTATGAAGGCAGAGGGCAAGACGCTTGTCTTATCAGAGCATAGATTGCACTATCTCATGGATATTGCCGATCGCTTTGTATATATCAAAGATGGGCATATCGAGCGTATATATTCTGCTGAAGAATTTGATGCGTTATCCGAAAGCCAACTTTCCCAGCTTGGACTTCGCTGTACCCATCTTGAGAGAATAACAACTACGAGTCAGTCTTTTTCCTCCCCGACGCATTTTGATGTTGCCATTGATGCGCTGGATTTGGCTTGTATGCGGGGTAATGCTCGTATATTGGATATTGATCGGCTCACTCTTCCGCTTGGTGCGACTGTTGCAATTATTGGTGATAATGGTTGTGGTAAGTCAACATTGGCAGAGTCGCTTTGCGGTCTCATTCCTTCCGATGGCTCTGTGGCATTTCATGGCGTCTACATGACGGATAAGATGCGGGCGCATAAGACATTCATGGTTATGCAAGATGTTAATCGCCAGCTCTTCTCCGAAAGCGTTGAAGATGAATTGAGGCTTAACACTGAAGTCTCTGACGCTAAGCTCAATGACATTCTTGATCGCTTGGGACTCTTAGAATACAAAACCCGTCATCCCGCATCGCTTTCAGGTGGACAAAAGCAGCGTGTTGCTATCGCGTCGGCATTGTGTGCAGGAAAAGAAATTATTTTTTATGATGAGCCTACAAGCGGCCTGGATCGACGGGGTACGGAGCGATTTGGCTCTCTTATTAAGCTTGTGGGGAAAGATGTTGGTACATCGTTTATTATCACCCATGATCCGGAACTTATCCTGCAATGTTGCACCCATGTGCTGTATATAAAAAATGGTCGTGTAGAAGCATTCTATCCACTTGATGAGAGCGGTATTACGCGTGTTTTGGGTTATTTCTTATCACCAAGCGATGCAAGTTCAAGCAAGAAGCGCGATACCCGTGGACCCGTTGCAAAAATATTGTCATATGCAGGGGAACATCGCAAAAAAGTTTGGTTTGCTGCAGCATGTATGACGCTTGGTGCTGCTGCGAGTCTTGTTCCGTATTGGTTTGTGTACTATCTCATTGATCGTGCGCTATCTGGATTTGGACTCACCTGGACAGATGCTCTACCCGCTGTTGCAATCATGGCACTGTGCGGCGTGCTGCATGCCGTGCTCTATACAGGCGGTTTGGTGATATCTCATCACGCAGCATTTACCATTTTGGAAAATTTACGCATACACCTCCAACGCTGTCTTGATGCGCGGCCTCTAGGATCGGTCATTGATTGCGGTTCAGGAGCAATAAAAAAACTATTTGTTGATGATGTTGAATCCATAGAGTTGCTTATTGCTCACATGATTCCCGAAGGTATGGCTAACGCAGCTGTTGTCGTTGTAGTTATGCTGTGTTTGCTCTTTATTGATTGGGAGCTGGCAATACTGGTGGCTGTTGTTATTGCTTTAGGTTTTGTTGCATCTCGACAGATGAGTATTGTAGGTATAGAACGCATGGGCGGTTACTTTGCCGCATCAAAACGTCTGAATAATACTATTGTTGAATACGTTAATGGCATGGAAGTTGTGCGCATATTCAATCGACAGGACAATTCAGGCAAACAGCTTGAAGATGCTATTGATGCTCATCGTGATTATGCCTTAGATTGGTATCAAATTAGTTGGCCATGGATGGCACTCTATGGCAGTTTATTTTCTCATATAGTTTTGTATGCACTGCCGGTAGGAGCACTTTTGGTGATTATCGGCGCTCTATCGCTCACAAAATTAGTTTTAGTATTGTGCCTTGCTTTTGGCATAAGCTCACTTTTGATACATTGCATTACATTCCTTAGCTCGATTCCACTTGTAAGTTACAAGATTCAGTCCTTAGAAAAAGCACTTGATATGCCATCCATATGCGTGGGCAATGAAGATTTTTGTGGCACAAATCATGCGGTTGAGTTTAAAAATGTGCGTTTTTCCTATCACGGTTCAGAAGCGTTACGAGGCATATCATTTGTAGCTCCCGAAAATGCAGTAACAGCAATTGTGGGTGAGAGCGGAAGTGGCAAAAGCACTATTGCGCGCTTACTTGCCCATCAATATGACGTCGAGCTGGGTAGCATTTGTGTAGGCGGTCAGGATATAACACATATGTCGGCTCAAGCCGCAGCGCAGTTGATTTCATATGTTTCCCAAGACGTATTCCTTTTTAATAAAAGCATTCTCGAAAATATCCGTTTAGGAAAACCTGACGCAAGCGATGAAGAAGTTCGCCGTGCTGCTTGTGCGGCACAGTGCGATGAGTTTATTAACTTGCTTCCCCATGGATATCAAACTGATGCTGGTGCTGCGGGCTTGCAGCTTTCCCGAGGTCAGCGCCAGCGTATCGCTTTTGCCCGGGCTATATTAAAAGATGCTCCTATTGTGATTTTGGATGAAGCGACTGCATCGGTTGATGCAGAGAATGCGGCGAAAATGGATGCTGCTATTCGAGCACTTGTCAAAGATAAGACGCTTATTGTTATTGCCCATAAGCTCCAATCGATTGTTGATGCCGATCAGATTATTGTCCTGTCGCAAGGTAGTATTGAAGCTCGTGGGACCCACTCAACGCTAATGAATGAGAGCAAGACATATCACCGACTGTGGGCATCTTCTGCTGAAACGGATGCATGGACCATCAAAGATCAGGAGGCTGACTCATGCTAGCCATGGTTCATCGACTTCTCGTATTTTGCGGGCCGTATGCACGTCGTATACGTCTTGCCTATCTTTTTACGTTTTTGCGTTCACTTTGCGCAACGGTTCCTTTTGTTATATCCATTGCTTTGATTAATGCAATACTCGAGGGAACTGCCACTATTTATTTTTGTATCATTGCATCTGCTGCTCTTATCTGCTCTTTTGGATTACAGACACTATTTCAATATGTGACCGACCGCACGCAATCAGGCGCTGGCTATCTTGTATTTGCTGAGAAGCGCCGTGAAATTGGAGTTCATCTGCGTAAACTTCCTATGGGCTTTTTTACTGAGGGGAATTTGGGAAAGGTAAGTTCAATTCTCTCGAGCGATATCGTTTCCCTCGAGGAGATGGGTATGACAGCCCTGTCTCAAGTGGTAAGCGGCTTGGTATCGCAGATAATTATCACCCTTTGGTTATGTGTAATGAGTCCTGCTGTAGGTGCTGTGGTGTTGGCAGTAGAGTTGATTGCAATGCTTATAGAACGCATTGCATTTAAAGAAGCTGTACAAAACTCTGAAAAGCTTCGTGCTTCAACGGAACTATCTACCAAGTCAGTCCTGGAATATGTCGCTGGTTTGCCAACAGCGAAAGCCTACGGTGCATCAGGTGAAAGCGCTCGCGACTTACGCTCCTCTTTTTTTAATCTTAAGCAGGTGAATGTTGCATATACAAACGAACATGCTCCGTTTAAAGCGCTGGTACTTGTGTTGTATGCCCTAGGAACAGCAGCTGTAATTGCGGTGACTGTCATACAGTTTGAAATGAACTCCCTTTCTCCGGCTATGTTCATCGGGATACTTCTATTTCTCTTTCAGCTTTTTGTGCCTATAAAGAGTGCCTATGGTCAAACTGAAATTCTTACCATTGCCAAAAGTGCACTGGATCGTATTGAATGGCTTCTTTCTGTCCCAGAGCTGCCCGATACGGGACAAGAGAGCGTACCAAAGAGCAATTCAGTCGAGATTGAATTTGAACATGTGACCTTTGCGTATAGTGATCAAAATGTACTCAAAGACATCTCTTTTTCAGTGAAACCTCATACGATGCTTGCGTTGGTAGGACAGTCGGGTAGTGGAAAGTCGACTATTGCAAATCTCATTGGTCGTTTTTGGGATGTAAAAGAAGGCACCATACGTATCCGTGGAGTTGACATCCGCGATATGCCTCTTGCTGTGCTTATGGATCAAATCAGCATGGTGTTTCAAGATGTGTATCTATTCCAAGGAACTGTTCGCGAAAATATAGCTATGGGATGTCCCCACGCAAGTGATGATGAGATTCTGATGGCTGCCAAAAAAGCGCGCTGCCTTGAGTTTATCAAAAAGATGCCTTATGGCTTTGACACTATGATCGGAGAGGGCGGAGCCAGTGTTTCTGGTGGAGAGGCTCAACGTTTATCTATTGCGCGTGCACTTGTAAAAAATGCACCAATTGTGATTCTCGATGAGGCAACTGCCAGCATGGACGCTGATAATGAACACTACGTTCAGGAGGCGCTCTCTGCTTTGTGCCATAACAAAACTACTATCGTGATTGCACATCGCCTACATACCATTTGCAACGCTGACGATATTATCGTGCTTGATAAAGGAGCAATTGCTGAACATGGTAGACACGACCAGCTCATAACTTCAAATGGAGCGTACGCGCGTATGGTCCGTGCTGGCATGGTGGGAGCATCAAAATATCCGCTCCAGGACAAGGGGAGTGCAATATGACACCCACGCTCAAGAAGATGGTTGGATTGATAGCTGTCATTATAAGCATCTACCTGGTTCTAGGAGCTTTTTATCTTCCCAGCTCCTTTATGGGGGAAGTGCGTAATCTCGTGCTTGCGGGAGGAATCGTACTTCTTATTGCAGGTAATATTCTCATTGTCTTTGGAGCAGAAAAGTAAAAAAGAGCCAGGGCATAAACCCTGGCTCAAAACTTATTGCAGCATAATTCAGCAAAAGAAAGAATTGCAACAACAAGCAGCGCAATTACTTAACTGCACTATTTTTTTGCCTTGCCCTGGTTGGCGACCGCGTTAATCTTTGCCTCAATGGTGGCAGGATCGCCGATGTAATGTTTGTCGATAACGTTCCAGTCCTTGTCAAAGGTGTATGCGCAAGGAACGCCAGTAGGAATGTTGACCTCAAGAATCTGCTCAGGAGTAAGGTGCTCAAACTGCATCACAAGAGCACGCAGGCTGTTACCGTGAGCAGCAATGAGCACACGCTTGCCAGCCTCCATCTGAGGCTTAATCTCGGACTCAAAGTACGGCCATGCGCGAGCAATGGTGTCCTTGAGGCACTCGGTGTAAGGCAACTCCTCCTGAGGTACATCGCGGAATTGATCTTGGATGTGGGGATCGCGCTTATCGCCAGGCTCCAGTGCAGGTGGGCACACATCAAAGGAGCGACGCCAAATCTTGACCTGCTCATCGCCGTGCTCTGCAGCGGCGTCAGCTTTGTTTAGACCCTGGAGTGCGCCGTAGTGACGCTCGTTAAGACGCCATGTCTTATGAACAGGTAGCCAATTGCGATCCATCTCATCAAGGACGTGGTTGAGGGTATGGATAGCACGCTTGAGCAGGGAGGTGTAGCAGACATCAAAGTCAAAGCCTGCCTCCTTGAGCGCACGGCCGCCTGCAGCAGCCTCTTGGTGACCTGTCTCGGTAAGGTCTACATCTGTCCAACCAGTGAAGAGGTTGAGCTTGTTCCACTCACTCTCGCCGTGGCGAATAATGACGAGGTGCATGTTCTGGTCGTCTGCCATCTGTTCCTCTTTCTCGTCTTGTCCCTACGCGGTATTCCGCGACCTGATACTTCTTATTGTAAGCGAGAGCGGGGTCTGTGTGTTCCTCACGTAGCAATCAACGTATCACTGCCGCAGGGCAGAGTTTGTTGGGTATAGTTATACTTGTCTAACAAAGACGAGGGGGTTCCCATGGTTGATGTGATTGTCCTAGCGCCATGATTCCGAAGTTTAACTAGACCCTGTTTTGTTGAAGTCCCAGCTTAGGGAC
>NZ_DBHHGF010000016.1:0-18110 GCF_057238325.1 Olegusella sp.
GCAGGTGCTTTACACGCACAAGGTCGGGGGTTCAAATCCCTCATCGCCCACCAGATGTCTGATGTGCCCGAGACCCCTGCGGTCTCGGGTTTTTTGTAGGCGGATTGGTTTGGGCGCTGGGATCGCAAGGCGCGCTTGCCCGCCATTGCCGCAGGCGGTTCACAATGCGCCCTTTTACTCGCATTTCCCTACAGGCAGTTCAATAAGCGCCTTTCAACCCACATCGGGTTCAATATGCGCCCTCGCGCTAATTTTTATCTGGGGTTTCTCGAGTCGTTTGATACGGTTTTGAACCGTCTGTGGAAAAGTGGCTACAACGGGTTCAAGAAGCACCTTTTTACCTGCAGGCGGTTCAATAAACGTCCTTTTCCCTGCAGAGGGTTCAAGATACATCCTCGGAAGAAAATTTACCTGCACTTTCTCGAGTCGTTTGGTACGGTTTTGAACCGCCTGCATTAAAGGGAAGACGGGTTCATAAAGCACCCTCAGTAAAAAATTGAGCAGCACTTTTGTGGAAGCAGAGCGACGCTTTTGAACCGTCTGCGGAGGGCGGGGACGGTTTTGAACCGTTTGTGGGGGTTGGGGACGATGCGGCCGTTTGTGAAAGGCTTGCGACGGTATTGAATCGTTTGCGGAGGCTAGGGACGCTATCGCACTGTCTGTGGAAGTGAGTGGCGTAGTGCTGTGGAGGCTCAAATATCCATCCGCATTGCCCAATTTGATGTAACGGTATCGTTGCGGTTTATTGCTTAAAAAGAAGACCAGCCGCAGGAGACGCATTATACTTTGGCTTTGTTTGGGTCGCCAGCGCAGAACACTGCTGGTTGTTTGTTGTTTGTGGCATTATGGTGCCGTTAAATTTGGAAGGGCATGTATGGCGCGCATTCGTATTTCTGAGCTGCCTTCGTCAAAAACCGTGGTGGTTGCGACGGGAAACGCGCATAAATTAACCGAGATAGAGGCAATTCTTTCGCCCATGATGCCAGGAATGCGCTTTGTGGCACTGGGAGACCTAGGAGATTTTCCCGATCCCATTGAGGATGGAGATACGTTTTTTGACAACGCGATGATCAAGGCACGCGCCGCATTAGATGAGACGGGCCTCGAGTATGCCGTGGCGGATGATTCGGGTCTGTGTGTGGACGCACTAGGTGGGGCGCCTGGCATTCACTCAGCTCGTTGGGCAGGTGTGCATGGTGATGATGCGGCAAACAATGCAAAGATGCTGCGTGAGCTAGCAAATGTTTCCAATGAAAACAGGCGAGCTCACTTTCATTCAACCGTTGTTTTGGTAAGAGATGCCGATGATGGTCGTCGTCAGATTTTGTCTGGTGACGGTGATTGCCCTGGTTGGGTGGGTTACGAGGAACGTGGTGACGGCGGTTTTGGTTATGATCCGCTCTTCTTCCCAGATGACACGCCAGGCAAAACTATGGCTGAGCTTACAGCAGATGAGAAAAACGCCATTTCACATCGGCGACGCGCACTGGATCATCTGGCCTCGCAACTATAGACGATGTAAACGAGACACGCGTAAACGTAAAGAACAAGAAAAATGGGCTTATTGATACCTTTGATAAGCCCGTTAGTTTTTCTTTACGAAAGGATTTTTGGCTAAACCGAGAGAATCTGCACGTCGTGCGGATAGTGATTGATAACCTCGCAACCATCCTCAGTGACAATGACCAAATCCTCTATGCGAACACCAATCTCGCCCGGAATATAAATACCCGGCTCGATAGAGAAACACTGTCCCACTTGGACTGGCTCATTGTGAGATGCAGAAACGTCTCCCGGTTCGTGATCCTGCAAGCCAATCTGATGGCCCAAACGATGCGTGAAGTAGGGGCCAAAGCCGGCCTCTTCGATGACCTTACGCGCTGTGAGATCAATTTCGGCAAAGGTGACGCCGGGTTTGACAATGGCGGCGGCAGCTTCGTTTGCGCGACGCACAGTGTTGTATACCAGCAACTGACGCTCGCTGGGTTGGGTGGTAAAAAAGACACGCGTCATATCCGAGCAGTACCAATTGCGCTTGCAGCCCACATCAAAAAGCACCATATCACCAGTCTGATAAACCGTATCGTCTGGTTCGTGATGAGGATCCGCAGCATTTGCACCGAAGCTTACAATAGGCGTAAATGAGTGGTCTTCAGCTCCGAGACGTCGATATTCACCAAGCAGACCAGCGGCAATTTGGCGCTCGGTAACACCGGGGTGCACTTGTGCCGCTAACCATGACATCGCCTCATCGTTGACACGAGAGGCTTCGCGCATGAGGTTTTGTTCGGAGGCATCCTTAATGGAGCGTGCAGCATCAACCGCTTCAGATGCAAGGCGAAAACCAGTGGCTGCCTGGGTATCAATGAGGGGTAATAGCCAGTGCGCGGTGAGCATTTTGTCTATACCAAGCGGGCAGGTGGAATCACAAGCGGCGGCAACTAAGGGGATGGGGTCGTCGGTATCCGAGAAGGTCACAACGTGATCAAAGCATGAGCTTGCATCGGGGAAGAGGGCGTTGCAAAAAAGCGTATCGGATTGCTGGTTTTGCTTGTTTATGCCCAGATAGAGTGCCAAGAAGCGCTCGAAAGGCTCGGTATAGTAACCCGTGAGATACCAGATGGAAAGCGGGTCACAAATGAGTGCTTGGGAGAGCTTCATCGCAGCGAGGTTTTGCTTGACTGCGGAGATGCGCTCTGCGTGCAGTGTGTCCATAGTTGTCCTTTCGTATAAAGTCTGTCGGGCTGAGTATAGCGCGGCTGTGGTGCTAGTTGTTGCGGACGGCTCATGCAGTGGTATTGGAGAGCGGATAGTCTACGTCCATCTTTTTCGTGAACATGTAAAAGGCGCGGTAGAATACAGGTTCGCATGTAAATAGCCAAAAGTATGCGAAGGCATCCGCCTTCGTTGATGGAGGAACATGGTGGATAACGAGGTCCCTTCCGCAAACAGAGTTGATCAAATCAAGGAAGCTCTTGCTACATTGCAAGGTCAGCGTTTGCGCGTGCGTGCCAATATGGGTCGTTCGCGCATTATTGAACGCACGGGCACCTTGCTGCACGTGCATCCTTCGCTTTTTGTGATTGAAGTTGAGGAGCGTCGTGGTCGTACTGCTCGTCAGTCATATCAGTATGTTGATGTGTTGACGGGAACAGTCGAGCTGTATGATCCGACTACAGGCGAGCGTCTTTTGGAGTACGCGCTTCCTGAGGAAGAGTAGCTATGGGTGACTTGGCGCGCACGAGCGAGAGTTGCGTGAGGGTGTTTACGCCTGCCAAGGTCAACTTATATTTGGGTGTGCACACTGAGCTAGATGAGCGTCGCTATCACCGTGTGGATTCGGTAATGGCGGCGCTTGCGTTGTATGACGAGGTGTGTGTGCGCCAAGCAGATACTTTGTCAGTGGCTGTGGAGCCTAGCGTAGGTGTGCCTGCCGAGCGAAGCAATGTAGGAAAAGCAGTACTTTTGCTGGCTGAAGCATTGGGCGTGGAACCGCTGGTAGACGTGCATGTTCGGCGAGAAATTCCTATGCGAGCAGGGCTTGGTGGATCATCGTCTGATGCGGGTGGTACGCTGCGAGTACTCTGTGCACTTTGGGGTGTTGCGGTAGATGATTCGCGTGTAGTGTCCGTGGCACGTCGCATTGGTGCGGACGTACCGTTTTTCTTGAATCCGCGGCCGTCGTATTTAGCTGGTGCAGGAGACGTGCTGCAAGAGAGCTACGCGGATTTGCCAGCGCAGCCCGTGGTATTGGTAAAGCCCAAAGATGGCGTATCCACGGTTGAGGCTTATGCGGATTTTGATCGCGAGCCGCCAGTGTGTGGTGATCTCGAGGGTATGCGCGTGGCGCTGCGGGCAGGAGATATGGATCAGGTGCTGGCTCTGCTTGCCAACAATTTGGATCTGGTGGCGTGTCGGCTTTTGCCAGAAGATGCATTGGCAAAAGAGTGGCTGTTGGCACAGGAAGGCGTTATAACGGCGCTGGTGACAGGGTCGGGAAGTTGTATTTTTGCGCCTTGTGAGACGCATGAGGCGGCGTCGCAAATTGCCGCTGATGCGGAAAAACGAGGATGGTGGTCCTATGCGACCAGCTTCGCTGCTCCGCGCGAGGTAGAAGTCTGCTAAAATACCTTTTCGCAAATCGGGTTGTGGCTCAGCTTGGTAGAGCGCTCGGTTCGGGACCGAGAGGTCGCTGGTTCAAATCCAGTCAACCCGACCATGAATGTTTCAGGTCAGCGGATTCGCTGCTGGCCTGTTTTGCTCTCGGGGTAGTGTGGCAGAAGTCACACTTCATTTCATACCGAGCGCCAAAAGCCACGTTCTGTTTCACACCAGATGCCAAACGCCACACTCCGTTTCACACCAGATGCCAAACGCCACGTTTTACTTCACTTTTTTAGCCAAAAGCCACGTATCTCTTCACGCCCAAAAAATTTACCTGCGCAAACGTCAGGTCCTTTGAAATAGAACGTGGCTTTTGACATTTTTTCTGAAACAGAACGTGGCGTTTGGCACGTAGGGCTGCTTCGATTGAAAGAATCCGTGGCGTTTGACAAGCAGAACCGTGCTGCTTGAAGAAGTTTGTGGCTTTTGTCACATTGTTAGTAGCTCAAGTGTGACTCGCTCCTTGTCAACAGCTTGCTCGTCGTTAAACCAACTTTGCATAGTTTTGACTGCTATGAAAAACATGAGCAACTACCACGTCATTGCCGTTCATGCGATAAAGCAAGATATATCGATTAATGAGCGTTTTGTGGTATCCCATTGCAGTTAGACGTGGCTCGGTAGACAGGGGATACATCAGCGGATGCTCCGCGATTTGTTCTACCACAGTGTCTAGTTTGTTGAGAAAATCACTGGCAGCAGCTGAACTGGCGAGGCTATGCAGCATATAGCGTACGATACTTTCGATATCCATTTCAGCTTCGTGAGTAAAATAGACCTTACAAGCCATAATGAAGCCTTAGGGTAGAGAGAGACTCTTGCGCGTCGCTCACTTTACCAGCGGCGATATCAGCTTCAGCGAGGGCAATGTTTTGGTAGAGCTCGGTGCGAGCGGATTCCATTTTTAGTGCCTCATAGTACTCGGGCGTCATGACTATCATTGTCTCGCGCCCGTTATTTGTGATGATTACTGGCTCAGCAGCGTCTTGTACTGTTTGTGCAAACTGTGCTGTATTTTTTAGTGCCCTCATAGGTATGCAGGTAGTCATAACGCCCCCTTATGATGCAATGGCTGTCTATCAAGTATACCACGTATGTGGGACGCTATGGCGGTTTAGAGTTTAGAACTTGCTACGTTTTTCGGAGGTCGTTAAACACTATGCAAGTAGGGTCAGATATTTTTTAGCTAAGAAAATATGCTCTGCGTTAAATCTGGTCTAACAGGGAGCATTACGATTGACGTTAAAGGCTGTGCAGTCTGTGTAAATACCAAGATTTGACACCTTTCTAGGTGCTCTGAATACACCTCACTATTAATATTAATAGTGAGGTGTCACCCCATTGCTGTGAGGAAGTGAGAAAATCATGCCAATTGCATCGACCACCATCACACAAACAGGGCAGGTCACATTGCCAAAAGTCATGAGAGATATTCTTGGTGTTGGAGTGGGGGAACAGGTAAGTTTCCTGTCAGATGGCAAGCGTGTTGAGATCGTTGCTGTGCCAAAAGACCCGCTTACACTTGGTTCGGAGAAAGATTTTCGCGCCCGCGTTTTAGAAGCGGATGAAGCTTTTGCGCGCGGAGAGTTCCGTGATGCATCAGATCTTGTAATGCGCATGAGGTCAAAGTATGACCTGTAGGGTTGTTACGTCGTATAGCTTTGATGAGAGATAATTCAAGCAGAGATTGCCTTCTTGTGGATTATGTCTATGTCTAGCTACAGCACCACCCCAGGTGTGAGCTTGGGGTGGTGCTACATAACGTATGATGTAAGGGATATGCGTAGCAGCATCACTTCTTGCCAGTAGCTTGCTTGTCATTAAACCAACTTTACATGGTTGAATTTCAAACTCAAAGACTCCCTTGTCAAGTTAAGCTAAAAGCCAAAAAATACCAGTTTAAAACTAGTTTTCCTGACATTAGATTGTGTGCGTGATCCTAAAAAGTTGTAGTGCCAAACACTAAAGATGAGTCTCCTCAACGAACAGTAAAAGGATAACAACACGTCACAGAGGGAGTTTATGAGGCAGCAAGAGTTGGCAGAATGGTATAATACTAAGCAATATGTTGAATATTGTTGAGGAGAGAAGATGGAACGCACGCAGTTCGCAACCCGGGTCGAGGACGACCAAGCAGAGATCTTCCGCGAGACCACGCGCAGGCTGGGAACCACGCCGGCGGATGCCATCCGCGTATTCATCTATAGCTTCAATGAATGCGGCGGCTTTCCCTACGATGTCCGTCTCCGTGATCCCGTTTCGGTGGAGCCGTTCGAGGATGAGACCGAGGCGACAGACTTTGCCACGCGCATGGCTTTGGAGGCGATGAGGTGAGACGGGGAGAGGTGTGGATGCTTCGTGATGACAGCTATGCCAGCAAGGCACGCCCGGTTGTGGTGGTTCAGAGCGACGAGGTTGCTGACTTTGCGACAAAACTCCAGACGCTTTGCGTACGTACTTCATAGAAATTTAATCGACCTGACAAGAAACCAGGGATCAGAGCACATGCGCTTTGATCCCTGGTTTACGTGGCGACTGGAACTGTCTATAGTATTCCGTCGACCTAGACTTTCTGTGGGTGGCGAAGCTGACGTAGGTGTGGTCTTTGCCAGAAAACTTGGCCCAAGCACATTTCCTCGTCATGCTCAAGCACAAGAACGATACAAGCCACGCTACGGTGCTATTGAATTGACTTCACAAATTCGGTTACTGTTGTGTTGAATTTCTCGGACTCCATCCAGAAGAGCATGTGACCTGATTCTTCGAAAAACACGGTCTTAGCGCCTGGGATGTTTTCACCGACCCATGCACTGCCGTGCCAGTCGAACACGTTGCTTTTACGCGCGACGCAAACCATTGTGGGTAGCTTAATCTGAGGAATGAAGTCGCGCCAGTCAAGATTGGTGTGGTCGCGCATGATCTCGATACGCACGTAGGGCGGGCACTTGCAGATCTCCGAGGTAAGAAGAGCAGCATCTTCGCCTGAGGCGGTGCCGTTAAGGCAGGCGTCAACCAGACCTGCTGCAGCGCCCTCGGGATCATATTGTGCTGCCATGCAGGTGCGGATGAACATCTCGACGTCGTAGCAGCCTTTTTGACCCCACTGCCAGTCGGGACCAGTGTACTGCGCGGGCGACTGGTCGACGCAGATGAGGCCCTTGAGGCGGTAGTTACCGAAAAGCTCGATATAACTCCACAGGATTGAGGCTCCCATCGACCAACCGAGCACGGTAACGCCGTCGATATCGAGGTGGTCGAGCAAGTTCTTTACATCCATTGCATAGCGAGAGATGCGGTGACTGTGCATGACTTTCTCGGACTCGCCGTGCCCGCGCATATCCATGGTCACGACGGTGAAGTGCTTTGAGAGCTCTGGCACATTGTGCATCCAGAACTTTGTGCTGCAGGTCCAGCCTGGCAGCATGAAAAGTGCAGGTCCCGACCCTGTGACCTCGTAATAGATACTGACGCCGTCGTTTGTGGTGAATGTTGCCATGCTTATCCTTCCTCTCGTGCCATCGTGCAAGCATTCGTTTGCGCGGATGGATGGGGACTGGTAGATAGGTACTCTCTCATTCTCTGCAGCGTTCGAGAAAGATGTCAAGGAGCCATAGGCGAGCGGTAGGGACCTCGTCTGATCTGTGTTTTATTCAGCAATAAGGCTGCTGAACAGCCCATATCCTATGCACACAGAAGACATACAAGAAATTGCTTCCTAAAAATTCTACGAGTGTTGCGCGGTGCTTTTCGCACAATATGTCTCGCACGATGTCCCTTTTGAGGCGGAAGAAAACTAATGACAGTGTGATAGCATTCATTGATTAGGTAAAGCTAACAATTTACTGAAGCTGGCATAGGAAAAGGTATGCATGTTTGATAAGAGACTGATTGAGCTCTGTCCTGAGAGTCGGAAACACATCGTAGCTAACGTACTGCTTCAGTGGGTAAACTTGATTTGTAATGCTGTGATGATTGCTGTTTTTGCGGTTACGATTGAGCGCTTTTACACACACGAGTGGGGGATGGTGGCGCTGCCCAGAGTCCTTGCACTTATCACGGTGACCATTGTTGTGCGCTTCTTTACAGACAGGCTTGCCGAAGAAGCAAGTTGGCGCGCATCAAAGACAGTCAAGCGCAGGTTGCGTGACCTTATCTATGACAAGTTGTTGATACTGGGCAGTCGCTATGTGGAACAGGTGAACACTGCAGAGATAGTTCAAGAGTCCGTAGAGGGTGTTGACCAGCTGGAGAGCTATTTCGGTCGATACATGCCGCAGTTCTTTTATGCATTTTTCGCACCAATCACGCTGTTCTTTCTGTTTGGTTTTGCAGGAAGCTGGTATGCGGCGATAGTCCTTCTTGTGTGCGTACCGCTGATTCCTGGAGCCATCGTGATGGTGCAGAAGCTGGCAAAAAAGCTTCTTGCCAAGTACTGGGGACAGTATACGCAGCTTGGCAACACCTTCCTTGAGAACTTACAGGGCATGACCACGCTCAAAGTCTATCAAGCTGACGAGTTCAAAAATCAGGAGATGAACAAGGAGTCCGAACACTTTCGTTTTGTAACGATGAAGGTGCTCAGTATGCAGCTGAACTCCATTATCATCATGGATTTCTTTGCATATGGTGGTGCTGCACTTGGAATGCTCGTTGCCTGCCATGCGTTTGCGGCTGGCAGCATTGGCTTGGCGAGCTGTCTCTTTATGATTCTGCTCTCCGCAGACTTTTTTCTTCCCATGCGTAGGCTGGGCAGCTACTTTCACGTGGCGATGAATGGACTTGCGGCAAGCGACAAGATTTTTCACTTCCTGGATCTGCCCGAGCCCGAGCAGGCGGAAAAGACAATCGGTGAAGACTATACCGTCGTCTTTGACAAAGTACATTTCTCCTACAACACAGGGCGAGAAGTTCTTCACGGGGTTAGTCTACGCGCACCTGAGAACAACTTTATCGGCATTGTGGGTGAGAGTGGCTCGGGAAAGTCAACGCTTGCGGCGCTGTTGATGGGGCGAGCGGTGCCTCAAACAGGGAGCGTGACGGTTGGGGGCACAGTTGTGACTGACGTGGCGACTCCGTTACTTATGAACACTCTAACGTACATTAGCCATAGCAGCAGGTTGTTTAAGGGCAGTGTTCGAGAGAATCTTCTTGTGGCCAAACGTATCGCAACCGACGCAGAATTGTGGCAAGTGCTCGAGGAATGCGAACTCAAGGACTTTCTTTTAGGTGAGCAGGGCTTGGACACACTCATTCTTGAGGAAGCAAAGAATCTTTCCGGTGGACAGCGCCAAAGACTTGCCCTTGCGCGAGCGATATTGCATGACGCGCCAGTTTTGGTGCTTGATGAGGCAACTAGCAGCATTGATATCGAAAGCGAACAGGTGGTTTTGTCACGCGTCTTTGCAATGCGGAACACCAAGACCATCATCATGATTTCTCATCGACTTGCAAATATCAAACATGCTGACTGCATTTACGTACTGGACGGCGGCAATCTTGTCGGCTCGGGTACTCATGAAAAGCTTATAAAGACATGCGATGTCTATGAACATCTCTGGCGTACCCAACTAGAACTCGAATCCTATGGATTGGAGGCCGCACAATGAAAAAGAGAAGCAAAGTTGGGGTTCTCCTACAGATGCTTGGCCTGGTAAGACCATTGACAGGACATATGTGCCTTGCTGTAGTTGCGGGAACATTTGCGTTCTTAGTGGTGCAATTTATACCAGTGCTTGGTGGCTATGCGCTACTCGCCGCACTTGGTTACAAAACACCTTTTCCCCTTGGCACGATATTCGTGCTTCTGCCCTTGCTGGCGTTTTTTCGTGCTGTTTTGCGCTATATCGAGCAAAAGACGAATCACTACATTGCCTTTACACTACTTGCGATCATACGAGACAAAGTGTTTCAGGCATTAAGGAGACTATGTCCAGCAAAACTTGAAGGTAGGGATAAAGGTGACCTTGTTTCACTCATCACCTCTGACGTGGAGCTCTTAGAGGTTTTTTATGCACACACCATCTCACCGATATGTATTGCCATTCTGACTGAGACCGTAATGTGCCTATTCATTGGTAGCTTCAATCCTTTGCTGGGACTACTGGCATTTGTTGCGTTTCTAGCGGTTGGAGTGCTGGTGCCCGCTGTTGTCTCCAAGATCAGTGGCGCTATCGGCGATGACATCCGCCATCAATCTGGTGAGCTGTCATCGTTTGTGCTTGAGAGCATCCGTGGCCTTGATGAGATAATTCAATTTGGTGAGGGTAAACGACGCCGGGCGCAGATGGATGCGATGAGTGATGAACTGGCAGCAGCTCAAGGAACGTTGAGTAAGCTTACTGGTTGCAATACAGCTATTTCTTATACGGTAATTTTGATCTTTGATGCGCTTATGCTTGTCAGCTCCCTTTATCTATATGATACAGGTGCTTTAGATTTCTCTGGTGTTGTAATTTCTGTCCTCGCCCTGCTTTCCTCCTATGGACCTGTTGCAGCATTGGCTGGTTTGGGGACAACCCTTCAGAGTACGGTTGCAGCTGGCAGCAGGGTGTTGGATATTCTCGATGAGGTTCCAGAGACCGTAGACGTTGTGGGAGAGGAATCCACATCGTTTACCGAAGCGTGCTGCGACAAGCTGTCCTTCTCGTATGGTGGGACACAGGTGCTCAAGGATATATCGATGCGTTTTGAGCCAGGTAAGATCGTAGGGATTATCGGCAAGAGTGGGAGCGGCAAGTCCACGCTACTCAAATTGCTGATGCGTTTTTGGGAAGCAGATGGTGGCGCAGTAAGCGTTTCGGGTAGGAACATCAACAAGATAAATACCAAGAATTTGCGTGTCATGGAGAGTTACATGACACAAGATACGGATCTATTCCATGACTCAATTATGAATAATGTCCGTATCGCACGGCTTGACGCAACGGACGAAGAGGTTCGGGAGGCGTGCCGAAAGGCTGCACTTGATGAGTTCATCATGACGTTGCCTGAAGGATATGACACGCTGGTTGGCGAGCTGGGAAGCACCCTGTCGGGTGGGGAGCGACAACGGATTGGGCTTGCGCGGATATTTTTGCATGATGCGCCGTTTGTTCTTCTTGATGAGCCGACGAGCAATTTAGATAGTCTGAATGAAGCGGTCGTTCTCAAGGCACTCAAGGAGTCGTCTGATGGCAAGGCGATAGCGCTCGTTTCTCATCGGGCATCCACCCTGCGGATTGCCGATGATATCTACTCTGTTGAGAATGGCCGGATGTCCTGATGCGTGACATGTCTAAGGCTAATTGCTGAACACAAGTACTACCGTGAGATGCTGATGGCTTCAGAGATGATTGGGCATACTACCATAAGAAATCACGACACAAAGATAGATAAGATTTGTCCTGAATGTGCTGATCTGCTCGGTTACACACGGGAATGTTCTATCTGTTCCCCAAGCCTGTTGAAAGTATTAGCCGCGTGTTTTTAATTTCATGTTCTCGTCCTTTCCAAAATCCGATCACAGTTTTTTGGAAAGGCGCCTGCTTTTGGGATTCATCTCATCGTAGCATTTGCTAATTTTAACTTGCTTTTTCGGGGGATGTTCCCATAGTTTTGTCAACGCTCAGTTTTTGAGATGCCGCTTTTTTGATAAACGTAATTGGAGGCCGCGTGTAAGCACAGCCTCTTCTTAGTGTGGTGTTTACACGGTTTAGAACTGTGTTAATGACTCGAGTGGAATTCTGTTAGCGATTTCTTCTGAATAGGGAACCTTATCCCTGAGTACAGCATATATCACCTTTACTCTCTTTCTGGCCGTTGCCTTCTGAGCTGCGTGATAGGTCATTCCGCGAGTAAGACATCGTCTCATATACTGACCGTAGCGACACTTAGAGCGCTGCAGGGAGTTACACGAGAACATGAGTAGATTTTTTAACTGTTTGTTGCCTGAGGCATGACTTTGCCAGTTAACAGATGTCCCTGACCTGTTATCAGCGGGAACCAGACCACAGTAGCTGGCAAGCTTGTTGTGATTAGATAAGTCGCTCACATTTACTGAGATAACAATTTGAGCAGCTGTTTTAGGCCCAATACCAGGGATGGTTCTGAGGTTGTGGTAGTCATCGTTAGCTGACAAAACTGACTCTATTTGCTTACCAATGCAGACAAGCTCCTCAGAATCCTCTGAAATCCTTTTTGCGAGTGCACGCACATAAGCTCGTTCGGCAGATACTACAAGCTCATCAGGTCTTTGACCTTTTGTTGCAGTCCAAAGACGTTTTGCAGCAACAGAAGTGCCTCCGTTTGCACAGACACAATCGACCCATTCACTAAGATTGATGTCTGCTATGTCCCATGGGCCACCCACCTCAGCAAGTGATTTCGCCAGCCACGTATTGGCAAAGTCACAGGCACTCTCAAAGGATGGACAACTTTCAAGCATGCGAGCGCGAAGAGCATTGGTATTTGCTGTTTTGGACTTCTGCAGCGTGGTTCTTGCCGCCGCTAAAATTCGCGCAGCATCTACATCAGCGGAGCTTTCTGGTACAGCTCTTAATAAATGCGACATTCCACGTGCTGTAACTGCGATGTTTTCTGCGTCAATACGGTCGGTCTTAGCCACGCCAGGAGTTGCCGCTGCAATCTTGTGTTCCACAATTCCAGGTAGATAGGCAACATCAAAACCAGCTTCCCTTGCGCGCCTGATTACCAAGACACCAATGTTGCGGCGCTGGTCAACCACAATCAATGTGCGCTTCGGCAGTCTTGCTAAAAGAGCATCGATGGCTTCCTTGGTGTTAGCAATCGATCTACTGAACAGCACATCATCGTCACTACAAATGGCATATGCCCAGTGAGAGAGTTTGCCTACGTTCACTCCCAACCAACACTCATATCTTGTCGGTGGAAATAACGTTCTTTTCGTTGCCTTTTTCCTGCTGCCGGCCATGTGCTAACCTCTTTCTCAAGCTCGTTGGCCGTCCAAATCGCCGCGTCTCGGCATCCACATTACCAAGCTGTAGTAGAAGAACTCAGCAGGTTCCCATTAGCCGGAATCGCAGCGCCCGAGCTCCAGTGGCAACACCCCCGGGCCTTCATGAAAGGCAGGGGCGAAAGGTCATCTGGAGTCAGGCGGCCAACGGACCCTCATTCGGGCCAACAAAATCCTAGGACAAGCTGGCTGGGCAACCTGAGATTTCAACATAGCCTAGTGTTGAAAAGTCGACCCTGAAGGTCAACTCAAACTGTAATGGGAGTAATGGTAGAATACCCGCAATCATTACAATTGGGGGAGTCACTGTATTTTGACATTATTAAAAAGTTTGTCATGAAAGTACTGAAAAGTATTTGATATAAAACAGCTTGCTTGCTAGCATGCGTATGAGAAGGAGAACACAGATGAAGAGATGGTTTTACTACATTACGAGTGTATTTCTTGCATTTATTATTCCTTATGTCAGGAGAAACTACGCGAGTGCTAGCAAGAGAAGGCGGCTCCACAAGTGCTCGTGAGGTCGATACATCCATTACTAATCTTGTAATTCAAAACGCAAGTCATGAAACCGTGTCAGAGATGACAATAGGTGGCGGTTTCTACATAAATATGGATTGGAAAATAAAACCCGGTGAGATCCTTCACAAGGATGACTATTTCGATATTCAAGTTCCCGATGTGATTAACCTTAGAAATCCTGCAACAGTTAAGGAATTTGATTTACAAAATGCAAGCGGCGTATCAATTGCACACGCAACAGTGAACCCCAACTCGGATGGGGGAGGAACAATCCATGTTGTATTTAATGAAAATGCTGATAATCAGTATGACGTTAGCGGCAAGATTTCATTGTATGCATACTTCCAGGAAAGTAAGATTACTGTTAATACAACTACTCCGATAAGCGTAAATATCAATGGCACTGTAGTCACTACAAATATCCATGTCAATCCAAATCCGGGTGTGCATGAGCTACTGGGTAAATGGGGAGGAACAACTTCTCAGCCTGATATTGTGAAATGGAATATGCGTATTAATCAGCAGGGTTCTAACCTTGTTAACTTAAAGATCTCCGATGTCATTCAAACAGATAACGGTGAATATATTACTGATGTGGCCGAATATCCTTTTAAGCTGCAAGAAGTTACATACAGAGAAGATGCGACAATTGCGCATTGGGGCGATGTTATCGATATCACCAATAAGCTAACTGTCGCACCCGATAAACGGTCATTTGAGTTAAATCTTGGTGATATTGGGACAAAACAATACATACTTTTCTACTATTCGACACTGACTTCTGGATCAGAAAGCGCACAGAAGAACAGTGCAAAGCTTATAGCAGACCAAGTTCAGCCAGTAACCATTAGTGTAACGTATAAAGGTAAGGGTGGCGGCGGTTCAGCTTCTGGATCTCTTGCTAGTAGGATTAAAATTATCAAGGTTGATGAGGATAATGGTGCCCCGCTTGCTGGTGCTTATTTCTTGGTTACCCGACCTGATGGCAGCACCTTTGAACTCGGTCCTACCGCTGCAGACGGTACTGTGGTCTCCTCAGTACTTCCTCAAGGCACTTATAAAGTCAAAGAAACAACTCCTCCCCTTGGCTATGATGAGAACGACAATGAGTTTGTTTTTGAGGTGAGTCCTTCGGGCGGCGCGGTCAAGACCATTGCCGACGAGCCGACCAAGATCTCCGTCAATGTCATCAAGGCCTGGATCGGCCCCGAGGGTGGCGCGGTCACCGTGCACCTGCTTGCCGACGACGAGGACACGGGCAAGACGGTCACGCTCAACGCGGACGGGAGCTGGACTGGCAGCTTCGATGGCCTGCGCCAGTACGCGCCTGACGGCCACGAGATTGCCTACACTGTCTCCGAAGATCCAATTGAGGGCTATACCTCCGAGGTTTCTGGCGATGCCACATCCGGCTTCACCGTGACCAACACCAACACGGAGAAGGTCTCGATTTCCGTCACCAAGAAGTGGGTTGGGCCTGCGGGCTCTGAGGTTACGGTTAGCCTTCTCGCCGACGGTGCCGACACCGGAAAGACCGTCACCCTCAACGAGGGCAATAGCTGGTCTGACTCTCCTTTACTGGCCTTGCCAAGTACAACGCTGACGGAAGCGAGGTTGCCTATACGGTGGCCGAGGCCGGGGTCTCTGGTGTGGACGCAGACAAGTACATAACCGCCATCACCGGCGACGCGGTCTCCGGCTTCACCGTGACCAACACCAACAAAGAGACCGTTGAGATCTCAGGTACCAAGACCTGGGACGATGACGGTAACCGCGACGGCGCTCGTCCTTCCTCTATCACCGTCCGTCTGCTGGCCGACGGTACTGAGGTTGACTCCACGACGGTTGAGCCTGCCGCCGATGGCAGCTGGACCTACAGCTTCAGTAGCCTTGCCAAGTACAACGCCGACGGAAGCGAGATTACCTACACCGTGACCGAAGACGCTGTTCCCAACTACGCTACAACGGTAGAGGGCACTTCCATCACTAACTCCTATACCCCCGATAAGACCTCCGTCACCGTGACCAAGGCATGGGATGATGCCAACGACCAGGACGGCAAGAGACCTGAGAAGATCAAGGTGCAGCTCTATGCTGATGGCGTAAAGAGCGGACCTGAGGTCGAGCTGAGCAAGGACAAGGGCTGGACATACACATGGAGCAATTTGGATAAAAACAAGAATGGAAAGCCAATCAAGTATACAGTTGACGAGGTGTCTGCACTGCCGTCAGGATACATCAAGATAGCTGATGACAGCGATCCTAATAAGGTAGTCATTACAAACAGCCGACAGGCGGAGAAGATCCTTTAATTTCTAACTTCAACCGAACACTTAGCTTAATATTCCAAACTCAACACAACATGTTCTTCTAACTCTGAGAATCCTTCTTAGAGATGAATGGGTCATCTCTTGAAAGACAAAGGAGTTAGAGCTGTGAGTAAAAACAGACACACAAAGCAGAAAAGCTATGTAAGGCTTACGCTTGTTGAGAGAAAGGAGATACAAGACAGCCTAAGTAAACGTGGAAGTTGTACCTTGCGCTCTTTAGCTGATGTGCTATCACGCTCAATCTCTACCGTGTATGATGAAGTAAAAAGAAATCGCATAGTTGCAAAAGGACCGCATAAAGGGCAGGTTTTAGATGTCCTGCCAGAAGATGTATGTAGACGGCTTAAAGGTTGGCCTTTTGTATGCAATGGGTGTAAGTACTTTTATTATCACTGCAGAAAACCTCTGCAGCTTGAATACAGAGCCTTTTCGGCAGACAGGCAGGTACATGCTGTTTTAGCATCTTCAAGAGAAGGCATAGACAGCACACGAGAAGACTTTGAATATATTTGGAGTTGTACCAAAGACGGTATCTCACGCGGACTTTCTCCAGAACAAATTATTTTGGCCTATGCTCTTTGTGTAGCGCCTTCTACCCTCTATAGGTGGATTGATACGTATGCAGACACTGGCCTTTGTAACCTACATCTCAGACGTCAGGTCAAATATAAGAAACGCGTACATGTATGTGCACCTAAAAGTACGTCACACGGACCCGAGCGCTCATACAAAGCGTTTCTTGAACTTGATAAAGAGATACAAAGTGCCGTCTGTGAGATGGATACCGTTATTGGACGTATCCACGATAAAGCCTGCCTTTTAACCTTGTATCTACGCCCTTGTAAGTTCCAACTTGTTTTTCTAATTCCAAGCAAGACGACAGAAGAAGTTGCTCATATGTTCGATGAGCTGGAACGCCTTTTAGGAAGGGCGTACTTCTTGAGACTTTTTGGTTATGTGCTTACCGATAACGGCGTGGAGTTTTCTAATCACACACTTCTGGAGAGATCTGCACTTGATGCATACACCAATCGTATGAAGCTTTACTTCTGTGATGTAAGACAATCCCAACAAAAAGGAGCTTGTGAGAAAAACCATGTAGAGATACGAAAGGCACTTCCTAAAGGAACCAGTTTTGAAGGGCTTACCCAACGTCAGTGCGCTTTGCTTATGAGCCACATAAACTCTGAACCCAGACCGTCTTTAGGAGGGCTCTCAGCAATACAGATGTTTAAGTTTGCCTACAAGGATGCAGCAGATGCACTTCTTTTAGGCTTAGGTATTGAGGAGGTGGATAAAGACCATCTCAATCTAACTGAAAGCTTGCTCCAAAGGTAAGCCCTTTATACAAAAGCATATAGCTAAAGCGTGTTAGTTACCACATGCTATTTATGCCCTTCGGATGAGTCTGAAAAGAGACCCCAGGGTCATGGTCTCTCTTATTCTAAAACTCAACCGAACAGACTTGAGGAGCTCATCTGCCTGCAACTACTCAGTTCTTTGCCATGTTGGACACTCCCAGGCTGTTCGGCTAAGCTCGATAAACGTACTTCAGGCACACTATGTTCGGTTAAGGTTGAAAATCAACCATCAGCTTAAAGGGGAAGTTCCCGAGGATATAAGTGAAGTCAGTGTTGTCTTGCAGGATGGAGTCAATGGTTACAGTATTCGGCTAGAGAAAGGGAGACTGATTGAGACAGGAAACGGCCGCGAAAGAGCATATCCGCTAAATGAGATATAGTCTTATGAGATAGACAAGGTATCAGAAGCAATAGATATTAGGTTCAGGGATAAGGAGGAGACTGTCATATTAAACGTGTTACGAGTAACAAATATCCGGCTGGTACTTCAGATTCTGGAAAGGCTCATGAAAACATAGAAACAATTAATATAGAAATTTTTAAAAGTCTAAAAAATATTAAGTGATATAGATGAATAATGCTGGTTTTAAAATTATTAGAATGATGATAGAAGGGAATGATTAAATATGAAAAAAAGTTTAAGAATTTTTCTTATATTTGCAATGGTTTGCACGATTATATTACAGACCAATAATATAATACACGCGCAGGAAGTGCCATCTAATGTAATCACAAGCGCGAAGATTACGGATGCAAGTGGAA
>NZ_DBHHGF010000017.1:0-14321 GCF_057238325.1 Olegusella sp.
ACGATAACGAGGGTCATAAAATTACATACACAATAACGGAAGATACTATATCAGGATATACACCTAAGGTTGGAGGATTTAACATCACTAACAGCTATACACCTGAGGAGACATCTATCTCTGTCACTAAGAAATGGGATGATGCCAACTAAGAAATGGGATGATGCCAACGACCAAGACGGTATCCGCACGAACTCCGTGAAAGTTCAGCTCTACGCCAACGGTGAGCCGACAGGTGATGTTGTCGAGCTTTCTGCCGACAATCAGTGGAGCCACACCTGGACAGGCTTCTTCCAGAAGGAATGCGGCCAGGACATCGCCTACACCGTCAGGGAGGTCGAGGTGCCCGAGGGCTATACCGCCACCGTCTCCGGCGATGCCACGACAGGCTTTACTGTTACCAACACCCATGCGCCCGAGACTACATCTGTTCCTGTTACCAAGAAGTGGGCTGGTTCTGAGGGTGGTCCTGTCACCATTCACTTGCTGGCTGACGGCGCCGATACTGGCCGAACACTGACACTTTCAGCTGACAACGGCTGGGCGGACTCTTTCGACGGCCTCGCCAAGTATGCCAACGGCAAGGCTATCGTCTACACTATCTCTGAGGATCCCGTTAAGGGCGATACCTCTAAGGTCTCTGGCGACGCCGATTCTGGCTTTACCGTGACCAATACCGAGAAGCCCAAGCCCGATAAGCCAAAGAGCTCTAAACCAAACAAGTCAAAGGATCATAAATCCAATAAACCGAATCAGTCTCGCAAAAGGTCTGGCTATCTTCCACAAACTGGTGATGTGAACATTCCGTCTTTCGCTTTGCTCTTGATGGCATCCGTCTTAACGTTTGCTGTGGCAATAAGTCTACGTCACAGAAATTCTCTGGTGAATAATGTGACACAGTATCTTGATCGTCGGTAAATCTTATAAATGGATGTCATTAGTTTGAACTAGCTTAAGTACTCCTATTGATGGGTTATAACACGTTAGTAGGAGTACTTAGTTTTCTTCTAGCTTGAAGGTTCATCTTTAGCAGAAAGCCATCGCGACAATGCATAATAACAGGGGGAGGGATTGCTATATGCGATCTCGATGGCTACCACGACTATCTCATCTCATTGATTGCCATCATGGCTACGAAGCTATCTCTTTGTCCCATTCAGTCGTCCCGACCATAAAGCCGCAGTTCAGAGGCTTGATATCTCTGTTTTTTTGTTTGAAGCTTAAAAATGCTACTTCAGTACATACTTACTCATTTAGCGTAAATGTCCTGCATCCATTGTAAGAACTCTATCGTACTTTTATGCTGTCTCAGGCGTAAGTCGATGGGTGACACTGATGCAAGTAACATCGTTCAGTGACAGTATGCTGTCCTCTACCGCAGCTGCGGTTTGCTCATCTAAGGCAGAGGTTGCTTTATCCAACAGCAGTACATCCTTGCTACTCAATAATGCCCTGGCAATAGCAATGCGTTGACACTCTCCGCCTGAGAAGTTGGAACCGTTTGCTTCAACCATGCTATCAAGACCCTGTGGTAACGCAGCTATAAATTCAGTCAAGCCAGCTTTTTACTGCCTTGAGGATTTCGTCATCGCCCTTTTGTCAGAAGTCCCTGGAGGTGACAGGGCATTAAAGGTCTCCGATACAGGTCTTGCAGATTTCAATTTGCTTATCTTAGTGGACAGTTCAAAAGCAGGCGATATAACCTGTCCTGTAAGTTGGGTGACCGCCATAATGCTACCGATGGTTATATATCTCCTCATGGCAAAATAACCAGCCAGTCCCATAATCAAAAATTGTACGGAAACGGACGAGAGAGGGGGTTAGGCCGTACACCCCTGCTATCAGTGACGACAACTGCTCTTTACTGTATTCTAGGCGCCGGGCATCTGAAATGAATTTTGGAAGTATCTCCTTCTCGGCCTGGTAAGTCATTATCACTTCATGACCGTTGAGCAGATCGCTGAGCGTCTCATTATAAGAAGTCGTTGACTCTATAATTGTAGTCTGCGCATTTCCTAGTGCCTTAGTGAAGAGATTTGGCAACAAACTTGGAATTGCCATGGCTGCAATGGAGATAACAGCAATAAAAGGATTCATGTAGAGAAGAACAAAGACGGCAAACACAATACAAATGACAGAGTCCATGATAGAAATACGGTTTTGCAAAACCTTTTCCTCATTGCAGGTGTCAGGTACTACAGATTCAAACTTTTTATCATATGAAAAAAAGATTTAAGGATTGCCCTGCTAAATAAAAAAAGCTGGTGTTGTGTTGCAGTTAGACTTAAGCACAACGTTAATTGTGTGTATTAGGGTGCTTCCGCTCATACTCTCGGATGGTTTCGAGATGTTCCGATGTCCCCACATAGTTGTCCTTGAGATGATGCTTGAGACATTCACTTGCGAGATCGGCAACGGTTTCTTGTTCCGCGAGCCACCGTGGGACTTCGTGATGTGGTTTGAGCTTGCGCCAGAGAAGCTCACCGATGTTGATAACAAGTCTATAGAGGCCATAGAGTGCAAAAAGCATACTCATATAGCCCAAAAAGCTGTGGCCTGCACGCACAAGCTCAAACCAGCCTAACTGTAGAACAAAGGGGAAAAGCCAGCGTAGAGGCTCTTTTACATGACGTTCATAAGCACATTTCTCACAGATGGGTTTATCGAGCTGTTTATAGCTCATGGAGACGCGACCGCCCTTACTGCGATTCTCATGACCAAGATAGACGGTCGCTACCTGGTTAGTTTTTTCTCCGCAGATGATGCACTTATTGAATCCCTGCTCTTCCATGAGCACTCCTAAAACTCGAATATACGATGAGCTGTATACATGCGTACAAACCCATCAGATAGCATTAATCTCTTTCGTGCATTATCTCTTTGGTAGCTTCATAAAGTCTCTGAAAACGATTGCGAAGAGAACGATATGTCGAATAATTCTTAGGGTTGGGATAGTATACACATGCAGGCTTTACTGCTTGGTCGAGTTCAGCCCAACTAGAGAAGGCTCCACCGCCTAATGCTGCCATGAGGGCATCCCCATACGCTGAGCCAATGGTTACTTCGGGAATGGCGACTGGGCGTTCAATCATATCTGCTACACACTGTAGCCAAGCTTCATTTTTTGTACCACCGCCTGTGCACATAACCTTTTTAAGCTTGACATTATTTTCAGCAAGGATGTCGAAATGCTGAGCGATGGTGCTAGATATACCTTCAATAACAGCACGCGAAAGATGAGCACGTGTATGGTTTGTGGTAAGACCAAAAAATACACCACGAGCCTCTGGATCGTTGATTGGAGTACGTTCACCTGCAAAGTAGGGGAGGCATAAAAGACCATCGGAACCTGGTGATATGGTTGAGGCTTCTTGCGCCATAACTTCAAAAGCATTACCGCCGCCAGTCTCTTCGCTCGCTTTAGCATCTTTATATGCTACATCGCGTAGCCATTTGGTAAGAGCGCCTGCGGTGTTTGTGCCGGCACAAAGTGAATAGGTGCCAGGGATAATAAATGTTCCAGGCCATAGACGTGAATCATTGATTAATTTTTCAGTCATGCAGACAAAGAAAATGGTAGATCCCAATTGAACCATAATATCCCCTGGCTGGAAGACGCCAGAAGAAATGGCCTCCGCGCCGGAGTCACCAGTTCCCACAAGGACGGGAGTCCCTTCGACAAGCCCCGTCTCCTTAGAGGCTCGTGCAGTTATGGTACCAGCGATGTCAGTTGCATGCATAACGCGGGCCATCTGATTGGGATGGCAGATATCACGGCAGCCCACCTCGCTGGCCTCCCAGCTGATGGGATCATAACAGGGCATAAACTCTTCGGCGAGATATACGTCGATGGTGAAATTGCCAGTGAGCTTTGCACAGAGATAGCTCGATCCTGTAAGAAATTTATCGGCAGCCTCCCAAACTTCAGGCATATTATCTTTGAACCACATAATTTTTGGAGCAATATCGCTCGTGCAAATTGCATGCCCCATAATATGTTCGGCATCAGCGCCGAGCATTTCACCGAGTTCTGCCATTTCCCTAGTAGCGCGGGAATCGATGCCATAAAGAATAGCCTTTGAAAGGGCGGTACCATCGGCGTCAACCGGAATACAGTCGCAGCCCATACACGAAAGACCAACGCACGCAATTTGTTCAGCTGATATACCCGCCTCTGCAATAAGAGCGCGACTTACCTGGCAGAATTCGGGCCACCATTCGCTTTCAGGATCCATCTCAAACCAGCCGGGCTGAGGATTTGAGACATTGTGTCGTATGGCTTCCGAAGCAACAACACGGCAAGTCTTGTCAATGAGAACACCGCGAGTCTCACCTGTCCCAATATCAATACCGATGAAAAAGTGCTCCATCCCTATTCCTCCCCACGGATAGAACGAATTAGCTGCATGAATGAGGCAACGCGGTTTTGATCAATAGGATTATCGAAGACGCCGTCACGTTTGAACGCAGAGCCAACAAAGGCTCCCGAGCATACAGAGAGGACTTCAGTTGCATTATCCTCGCGACAGCCAGTTCCGCAGACAATAGGAACATTCTTCGCGACAGCTTTGACATCATAGAAGAGCTGAGTGGTGGCAGGACGCCCTGGTCCTGATCCCCCTACTACATACGCATTGGGACGAACATTAAATAGCAATGAACTTGCCATTTCAACGGTCGTACGTCCACCAATATTGTTTTCATCCTCACTTGTAATGAAGTAAAAGAGCTTCAGGTTATCTAGACGCAAGTCATGCTTATGGCGAAGAGTTTGAGATACGTCATGATCAACAATGCCACCATCGCCTGACCAAGCACCAGTAAAAACGCAGCGCGTGAATGATGCGCCTGTTGCTGCACACAAGTCCATCGTAGCGCTGCCATCGTAAATGGCTTCTGCACCGAAGGGTATACAAAATTGGTCCTTGATTGCACCAATAACACAACCCATCGCAGCTGTCGTTACCGGAGAGACATGTTTTTGATAGGGAGTGCTAAATTCGTTAGTGACGAGTATTCCATCGACCCCACCAGATTGAAGCGCAATAAGATCTGCTTTTGCCGCGTCAATAACCTTGTCGATAGTTCCGTCACTGGGATAAAAGGGATCTCCCGGTAACTCCCTAAGATGAAGCAGACCAATAATTGGCTTTTCTGTACCAAACAATGAGCTGAGGAAGGACATTTACCAAACCCCTCTCCTGTAGGCTTTCTCAATAAATATAAGACGTTATAGTACGTTATATATTACTAAGGACTGATATTCAAGGAGATTTCGGTGTGGATGAAAGTTTGTCGGTAGAAGGGCAATACGGTGAATAGACCTTTACAGAAATTCGTAAAATACTTAATTTATTTTTTGTTATATAAGGCTGTTCCTAGGTAGAAAACAGGTTTTTAAGCTTCAATATCGTCTGAAGTTGATGCAGCTTATTATATATACTTACTATTACTTACTATTCGCATAGGTTTTTGCACGCTACTTGTCATCCGATAGAAGGGTGTGGCATATGAAGCTCGATGAGGAATCCCTGACCCCTCTCTATCAACAAGCTATGGAAGAAATAAAAAAATCTATTAACAATGGCTCCTATAATACCGGCGACAAAATTCCAAGCGAAGCTGAGCTTTCAGAGATGTTTGCGGTAAGTCGCATTACTGTGCGACGTGCTGTTGAGGAACTGGTAGATGAAGGAATCCTTACTAAAAAGCAGGGAAAAGGTACCTATGTGACCCATCGCAAGCTTCATCGTAAGATTACCCAAGAGAGCATGGTTCAGAGTTTTTCGGATACCTGTAAACTCAACGGTCTCACCCCTGGAGCTCATGTTATTGAGCGAAAGATCGTTGCTGCTGGGAAAGAAGGGCAGCGACGTTTGGGTCTTAATCCAGATGACAAGCTTATTTATATTCGCCGCGTTCGTACTGCTGATGGTGATCCCATCATGTTGGAGAATAATTACTACAACTACAACAGATTTGCCTTCTTGATAGATGCGGACCTCGATGACACATCACTTTTTGATCTCATTGAAGAGAAGCTTGGCTTCAGACCTGATGATTCTACGCCAAGTAACATCGAGATTGTTCTTGCCACTACTGATACTGCTCGCGACCTGTCGGTAGGAGTGGGCGAGCCGCTTTTTTTGCTCGACTCCTGTATGATGGGAAATAACGGTGAAGCTTTGTTTTTTGAGCATCAATACATCGTTGGTTCACGTTTTATTTTTGTGGTGTAACAAGTGCACATATTTTTTTGTAAGTCTTAACTTCGCTTTACAATTGGCCATTTTGTTATAGGTTGTTATATAACATCTGCCGCTTACCCCAAAATTTTGACCAATTGCGGAAGCACATAACTGCTATCTAAAGAAAACATCATAAGATAATTAGACATTTTACCTGCGGATTTTACGGTTACTCACGTTTGGTGCGCGCAGAGTTGCTCTTGTATTGGCACGCATGTGTACGAGCCGATTATCTATCCATAATGCTATGCTTCTCCAATATAATACGTTGTATAACGTCTATCATGTCATATAACGTATGTAAGAGGGGAATTTCCCTCTGCTGGGGATGCAAGCTAGAGATAGGAGGCAGATATGGATGAGGAAGCCCTTGCCCAGAAGAAGAAAAAGGGATTTGAGGTCCCACATGTTTACACCATCTGTTTTGCGCTTATGGTGTTATTCGCTATCCTCACGTGGATTGTGCCATCAGGCTCATTTGAGCGCGTAGAGATGGAGACGGCGGCCGGTACACGTAGTGTGGCAGTTGCTGGTACCTATACGCCCGTAGATAAAGTTACTGAGGATGGCGATTTACGTCAGGGTATATTTAGTCTGCTTATGGCTCCGACTCAAGGCATTCAACAGGCTTCTGATGTTGTGGCATTTGTACTGCTCATTGGCGGTGCTTTTGCAATTATTACAAAAACAAATGCTATCAATGCAGGAATGGCTGCTCTAATCAAGATTTTGAAAGAAAAAGATGCTCTCATTATTCCTGTTGCCATGATTTTATTTGGTATTGGTGGAACTACCTTTGGTATGTCTGAGGAGGCTCTGCCGTTCTACGCAATTTTTATTCCCATGATGATGGCGATGGGATATGACTCAATGACAGCCTTTATGATTTGCTTTATGGGCCCCAATGCGGGTTATATTGCCTCTACTATCAATCCTTTCAACGTGCTTATTGCTCAAGGTATTATCGGGGTTGAAGGAAACCCGCAGCTATGGTTGCGTGCAATTACCTGGGTTATTGTTATGGCGCTTACTATCATTTGGGTTATGCGCTATGCACGTAAGGTTAAGGCTAATCCCACGTTTTCGATTACTCATCAGGATGATTTTGCTAAACGAGTTGAGTTTTCTGTGACCGACGATGCCCTTGATATCCATTTCACAGGTCGCCAAAAGGCTGTCCTTGTCGTTTTTGCCTGCGGCATGGGACTTATTGTGTGGGGCCTCATTACTCAAGGCTGGTATATGGATGAAATCTCCGCTGTGTTTGTTGGCATGGGTTTGCTCGCTGGTATTGTTGGTGGCCTTACCGAACATGAGATGGCTGAAGAATTTGTCAAAGGAATGTCAGATTTTGCCTATGCCGCCGTGGTTATTGGTCTAGCCCGCTCAATTCTTGTTATCGCTGAAAATGGCATGATTATTGATACCATTCTTAATTTCCTTGCCAATCTACTTGCGGGAGTTCCTGCGCCTATTTATACAACAATGCTCTATATTGTCTATGCACTTCTTACCTTCCTAGTTCCTAGTTCATCTGGTATGGCAGCACTTACCATGCCTATTGTTGGTCCGCTAACCGAGCTTATGGGCGTCAATCCCGAAGGTGCTGTCACCGCAATGTGCATTTCCAATCAGATTATCAATTGTATTAGTCCTACTGCCGGAATGACGATTGCTGGTCTGGGTGTTTCCAAAATTAGTCTTGAGCAGTGGTGGAAGACCAGTTGGAAATTTATTTTGCTGCTTATGGTGGTCGGCATCGTGATCACCGCAATTTCTGGCATGCTTCCCGTAGCTTAGTTAGTAGTGACTATTCGACGCGCGCATATGACGACTCTTGCACCTTGCAAGGGTCGTCTTTTCAGGGGTCTATAATGGGACTTTTTTCAGGAAATCTCTATTCGCAGAGCTTGCGTCAGACAACGCATGTGAACATTATTGTGCCTGATGAGTCGGAAGACTTTTGGCCTATTGTGCAAGGAACACCCCGCGTACTTTATCTGCTACATGGTTTGGGATCCGATTGTGATGAGTGGCCTCGCTTTTCAAAAATAGAAGCGTATGCAAAGCTTTATAACTTTTGGGTGATTATGCCTGAGGTGCAACGTAGTTTTTATACCAATACAGCATTTGGACCTGCGTATCTTAGCTATGTTGCTGAAGAGCTGCCAAAGCTTGTGAACAAGTTCTTTTGTGTGTCTGCGGATTGCTCTCGCACTTTCATAGCGGGCGAGAGTATGGGTGGTTACGGTGCGGCGAAGATAGGACTGACATATCCAAACAGTTTTGCTGGTATTGGCATGTTGTCTGCTGTATGCGACCTCTCCATCATTTCAGGGGCAAAATCTCTCCTGTCGTGGGAGGGCACTGCTATTCCCGAGGAACAAGCCTACTTTGGCTGTGAGGGTCCTGTTGCGGATGAGCTGGTATGCTTGGCAAAAAATGTCAACCCACAGATACGGCCTCTTCTGGTTCAATGCTGCGGAAATGAAGACTTTCTCCTAGAGCAAAATAGGCTTTTTTCAAAAAATCTCAATGATATTGGATGGGAACACAGCTACTTCGAAGCGGGTGGAGATCACAATTTTCTCTTCTGGGATTCCGCTATTGAACGTGTTATTAAAACTTTTGTGGGCATCCAATGAAGCAAAACCGTTCGCGAAAAAACAATATTGTCTAAACAATATGTTATATAACGTTATATAATTTGCTGAGATCTTATCAAAAAAAGTGGACACTTCAAAGAAGGCTGTATAGGCAGTAAAAATCAGTCGACGAAAAAAGGGAGCAGCATGTCAGATAGCATTGTTATTCTTTCGCAAAGTATTTTTCCTGCCACTGGTACCGAATCGTTCGATGGTTTTATCGCTATTGAAGATGGCGTGATTAAAGCAGTAGGAAAGGCTATTGACGCCATCCGCTATACAGCTCATTCCTCTCGCGTTATTGACATGGGTGAGCGTACCGTTATGCCTGGTATGGTCGATGTACATACATTTTTCTCTGGTTGGGTACTTGAGAGCTTGGGCTGTGACCTCTCATCTGCACGCAGCATCGATGAGAGTATCGAAGCGCTGCGAAGTTATGATTCTATACATCCAGGTGACATTGGACTCTTTGGGCACGCTTGGAATTCTGAGGTCTTTAACGAAGACGCAGAAGAGCTACTTTCTGTCGTATTCCCAACGCGTCCCGTTGTCGCATTTACCGCAGATCGCAGTAGCTGTTGGATGAACAGCGCTGCTCGAGAGCGCTATCAATTTACCCCCGAAGCCTGTTGGGCCGAGATGATATGGCGCATGATGCCTGAGTATCTCACACAACCTGAGGTACAGAGTCGGTATTACGACTACATGGGTCTACTTAATACACGGGGTGTGACCTCCATTAAAGAGATAACCTTTGATGATTACTATGGCTTTGCGGATGTGATGGCTCAAATGGAGCAAGCGGGTGAGATGACCCTGCATGTGGATATGATGAGTCAGCCCGTGGGGTATGGTGCTAACATTGCGCATGGTATACGCATGAGAGAGCATTTTACAGGACCTTACGTAAGCTTTTCAGGGTACAACCGCATGACTGACCGGGGTGTTGCTGGTGGTCTTGCTGAGTATATCGATCCTTATACGAGCAATCCTACTATGCGAGTTGCTACACCCGTTGAGTGGGAGCTTATTGAGTCTGAACTGAACGCTGTCGATGCTGCTGGATTTCGATATTCACTCCATTGTCAAGGTGATGGTGCGGTCCGACATGCCATTGATGCCCTCGATCGCCTTTGCGCTCATGACGCATCCGGTCGCCTTACCAACCGTCATGCTATCACTGACCTTGAGTGCACCAACTCTGAGGATCTTGAGCGTTTTGGAGCTCTTGGTGGAATCGCTGAGATTTATCCACAGATTCAGTCGCTTGACAGCGCAGAGGACATAAAGAGCATGGCGCTTCGTCAGATTGGTCCTGAGCGCTTTGCACAGTTTTGGAATCGCCGCAAGATGTGGGATAGCGGAGTCCTTGTCTCTTGTGGTACTGACCTGCCGCTGTTGATTCCACATATTGGAGAATCCATCTTCTGTGGTTGTGGCGGATATTTTAATGATGGCGTTGCGATCAACCGCGAGAACATGCTCAGTATTCCCGAGCTGCTTACCGCATGGACAGCGCATGGCGCGTACAACTGTTATGCCGAAGATCGCCTGGGCACGCTTGAAGAGGGCAAACTCGCCGATATTGCTGCGCTTGATCGTAATGTAATTGGACTTGCTCCAACAAAGGCTCGTGATACCAAGGTGGTCTTGACCTTATCTTCCGGTCGCATCGTTTATGAGGATTTATAACATTGTAGGAAGGGGGAGAGGTGGCACACATTAAGAAATCGCAGGTATGTGCACTTGGCATTCATTATCTCATGTATCCGCTCGACTATATGCTTGATGGACATGTTGAGGCTGGCTATGAGGTAATTGAACTTATCGGTCAGGCACCGCACTTCAATATGGATTCCGATTGGAATCAAAATGTAGCCGATGTCCGTAAGAAGATTGAGGATCGTGGTTTGCGGATCGGTCTTTTTACTCCTGAGTGCTCCTGTTTTCAATGGAAAAACAATTATGCTGATGCAATTGCACATAAGAAATCAATGGAATATTTCAAGAGAGCCATGGATGTCTGTACCCAACTGGGTGCAAATATGATGCTTACTAATGCTTGTGGCGACACCATGGACGAAGATCACACCGCTATATATGACCGTGCCATCCGTCACTTTATAGAGATTGCAAACTACGCGCAGGAAGCAGGTGTTACTATCGCACTTGAGGCAGTACGTCCGCAGGAAGCTCGAACATGCATTACGCTCGAAGAGGTTGCTGGCTTGGTTGAGGCTGTCGATAGCAGGCATATTCGTGCCGCGCTTGATACAGTAGCTATGGGCGTTCAGGGCGAAACTCCACGCCAATGGTTTGAACGTTTGGGCGATAAAATAGTCCATTGTCATTTTGTTGATGGTCGCCCCTATGCTCATCTTGCGTGGGGAGAGGGCTTATTCCCACTTGAGCGTTATCTTGATGTTCTCAACGAATATAACTATGACGGACTTCTTGGCCAAGAGCTAACCGATGGACGTTACTTTGACGACCCCAAGGCGGCTGACAAGACTAACTTTACTGCATTATCCAAATATTTCAGCGATGAGGAGGTCTAAACGATGGCCTATCCTACTATTCGCCGCCAACAAGTTGATGGAATGAACATTCATTGGGCTCAGTGGTCACTCGATTCTTTTTTGCGTACTCAGGCGGAGTTGGGTTTTACCGGCATCGAGCTGTGGGTCAATATGCCGCATGTATATCTCGATCGATATGGCTATGAGGATGCAAAGGCGCTTAAGAGAAAAATAGAAAGCTATGATCTCACGACCCATGTTGTTTGTCCTGAAAACGTTGTTTCGCCATACCAGGTCAATCCCCAAGAATCCTTTTTGATTGAACCGATATTTGAGTACTTCAAAAATGGTATTAAATTGAGCGCAGAACTTGGAGCACAGTACCTCTCCATCAATTCTGGGTGGGGCTATTGGAATGAGAACCGCGAGGAAGCATGGAAGCGCTCACGTGATATGCTGTCGCGTCTTTCAGATGTAGCTCAGCAGGAGGGCATTATCCTTACCATCGAATCGCTACGCCCACAGGAGAGTCAACTGGTGGTAACCCTTGAAGATACCAAGCGTATGTATGATGAGATCAACCATCCTAACTTCAAAATAATGGTGGATACCGTTGCTATGAGTGTTTCGGGCGAGACGCTTGATCAGTGGTTTGAAACCTTTGGTGATGAAATCCGCAACATGCATTTTATTGATTGCAATCCCTATGGGCACCTTGTTTGGGGAGACGGCAATCGCAGTCTCTCAAATTGGATTGCAACTCTTAATAAATACAATTACCAGGGTTTTTTGGGCCAGGAGATTACAGATGAGCGTTATATAAGCGATCCCGCTGCTGCCGATTTTCGTAACTTCCATAACCTAGAGCGTTATTTCGATGAAGACAGATAAGACAACAATGTGATTAAGGTGTGCTCGCACACAAAGAGAAAAGGAGAACTTAATGACCCCCAAGGAGTATATCGACGCAGTAATTGCTGAGAGAAGCACTATCAAACAGGTCTATTGGGTTGCCTGTGGCGGCTCGATGATTGACATGATTCCTGCAAGCTATTTACTTAATGCTCAGAGTGAAACGATTGTCTCCGCCTTCTATACTGCGCGCGAATTCTGTCTTATGCCACCTGCCAAACTGGGGACAAACAGCCTTGTGATTACCTGCAGTCATTCAGGCAACACGCCAGAGAGCTACGATGCTGCCACGTTCGCTATATCCCGAGGTGCAGCAGTCCTTGCTATGACCAATCATGCAGGGTCGCGTATTGACTCAGGCGAATGGCCATGCTGGGTATATAGCTGGACGGATGAAATCCCGCAGTCTGAAAAACCTGCTGCATTTAGCTTGATGCTCGCAGCTGAGCTTATGCGTACTTACGAAAACTTTAGCCTTTATGAGGCACTCGTTAACGGTATTTCAAAGATTGATTCAATTTTGCTATCTGCAAAAGCAAAATGCAAAGCTGAATTGGGCGATCGCTTTGCCGCTTTATGCCAAAAGCATAACTTTCTCTACATCCTTGGTTCTGGTCCGACATTTAGTCAGACCTATGGGTTTGCAATTTGTTCGCTACAGGAGATGCAGTGGCAAAACTGCTGCTATATTCACTCCGGCGAGTATTTCCACGGCCCGTTTGAATGTACCGAGAATGACGTTTTCTATTTCTTGCAACTGGGCTCAGGTGTCAATCGCGCAATGGATGAACGTGCTCGTAACTTCCTTGAGACACATACAGACACTTTGATGGTGCTTGATGCTCTTGATTACGGTATGGGTGCTATTGATGAAGCGGTCCGCGCCTATCTTGATCCGATTTTGTTTTATGAGATGAATGTTACTTTGCGCGCTGCTCGTGGTGAGCTTTTTGATCACAATCCCGATTACCGACGTTACATGGGCAAAGTTACGTATTAGTCAGTAACAGTCCGGAGCAATAAGATTCTGTACACCCATTGGGAGGAGAATGCCATGGAGTTTCATGGATTTGATGTTGCCGTCTGTGGCTTTGGCGATAATGTTGTCGATGTGTATGAGCACATTCGTACTGAGTTTCCTGGTGGCAACTGTGTAAACTTCGCTGTTTATGCCAAGAAGGCTGGCGCGCGTCGCTCTGCATATATGGGCTATTTTGGCAGCGACGAACGTGCCGAACACGTGATTGAAGCCCTGCACGAGGAAAATATCGAAACACTCAAATGTAAGCAGCTGCTTGGCCCCAATGGATTTTCTTGTGTCTCAATTGCTGAAGACGGCGATCGCCTTTGGGGTGACTATAACGCTGGGGGCATTCGCGGTGAGACGAGTTTTGTCCTTGACCGGTTTGATCTTGAGTATCTCAAACAGTTTGATGTCGTTCATTCTGGAAACTACTGCTATATGGAGCGGCAGCTACCCAAAATTCACGAGGCGGGTATTGAACTGTCATTTGATTTCTCGGATGACTCATCTTGGGAGTACTACCAGGAGATTGCGCCTAGTGTGAGCTATGCATTTTTCTCTGCCTCTGATCTTACGCATGATGCGATGAATGATCGTCTAGTTAAGATTCATGAGCTTGGTCCTAAGTGGGTGAGTGCAACGCGGGGTATTGAGGGTTGTTTTGCCTATGATGGGACGCGTTTTTATCGTCAAAAATCCGTTCCAGTTGCTGATATGAAAGACGCTATGGGGGCAGGAGATTCATTTTTAACAGCCTTCTTGGTGAAGTCTCTCGATTGTAAGAAAAAAGGCATGACAGATGAGGACGCTTATGTCGCCGGCCTTGACTTTGCTGCTCATTTTGCATCTGAAGTTTGCTGCGCTGTCGATGGTTCTTGGGGTCATGGGTACCAGTACTAAGTGTCAGACTCAGGGAAAGGAGACCAGCTATGGCTTGTCAAGCATTTTCAAGAGGAGATTTAAGGACAGT
>NZ_DBHHGF010000018.1:0-11603 GCF_057238325.1 Olegusella sp.
CCTTGCACTGGGGCTTCTTGAAAATCTAGACTAGGCAAACTGCGGAACTATGGTGCTCGTTGCGCTCGAATTTGCCAAACTCGCAGTCTGTGCAATGCAGCATAAGAAGTCCTGTTCTCGGGTAGCCTACTATTATCTGCGCCCAATCTTGATGATAGGGTAAGCGAGGAATTCAAAAAAGGGTCTCGGACTTATGTGATGAAGGCGTAAGTTCGTATATAGTTCAGAGGGAGTACAATTTACGAGAACTATACTGCCGTCAGGTTTGACTTGCGGTAAGGAATAGCGCCTTGGAGACATGGAGTACAGCAGTTGTAGGTGCTATATGTGGCATAGTGGGAGCTCTCCCACAGGCATATTTGTTTGAGCGCGCTATACAACGGCGCGGGAAAGTGAGTATTGCTTTAGGGCTACTGAGTGTTATTGTGTCACTTTGTGTATTTGAACTTGCTCTTTTTGTCGTGTGGGTGGTTGCGCCAGAGCAAGAGCTGAGTTTTGGGATTGCGTTAGTAGCTGCATATCTCAGTCTTTGGACTGTTGAAGCAGTACGTGCCTGGCGAGATGCCCAAAAAGGCTAAGGCCAGGTTGGGGAAAGGACTTGCTGTGGAAGTCTTTGATAAGCTGCCAGCGGTTGTGGATGAGCTCGTAAGGAGCTTTGATTCCACACCAGCTTTTGGTAACCTAGGCTTTGGAATTACTCAGTATTCGTTCTGGTTGTACCTCTCCTGCATTTTGCTGCTTGTTCTCATGGTGGTCTTCACTAAGGCCCAAGCAAAATCGATTGCTCCTAAAGGCAAGTTTGTCAATGGTATGGAGTTCCTCATTGAGTTTGTACGCGATGATCTCTGTATTGGCATGCTTGGTCGCGACAAGTGGCGTAAGCACTTTCCCTATATTGCGACACTGTTTTTCTTTGTTTTGGTAAATGATGTGGTGGGTATTGTGCCTGGTATGCACCCTGGCACGGGCACCATTGGCACTACCGCAGCACTTGCTCTTGTATCTTTTATCTACTTTATCTGGATGGGCGTTAAAGCCAAGGGCGGCTGGGGTTATATCAAGAGTCTCGCCCCCGAAGGACTTCCCCTGCCCATGGCTGTGCTGGTATGGGTCATTGAGCTGTTCTCTACGTTGCTTCGTCCTATCACGCTGGCAATCCGACTTTTCTGCAATATGTACGCTGGTCACATCGTTATGGGCACCTTTGCTATTCTTGCTTCGATGTTCTTCCAGCCACTGTTGACTGCATTTAATCCTGCAAACGCGGCTGGAGTCCTCGCATCTGTTGCGTGGGTTCTTGTGCTCATCATCATTTATCTAGTTGAGATCTTGGTTGCCGCTATTCAGGCATATGTCTTTACGCTGTTGACCGCCGTTTATATTAACTCCGCTGAGGAGGGCGATTAGGCGCGCCAAAATACCGCAAAATTCGCGGCATAAATTGGCCTTGCGCGGGTATAACGCCCGCTTGGCATAACGTGTAAGAAATAGCACGCACGTAATTGGTAAGTCATAAGGAGGAACCGTGGGAGTTATTGGTTACGGCATCGGCGTTATTGGCGCTGGCTTGGGCATCGGTTTGGCAGCTTTTGGTGCCACGAGCGCAATGGCGCGTCAGCCTGAAGTACAGGGCCGTCTGTTCACCGTATTTATTCTCGCGTCTGCATTTGTCGAGGCCCTAGCTCTGATCGGCTTCGTCGTTACCCTGATTGCCAAGTAGGTAAACAGAGTGACACGGACGTTTTGGACGGAGGCTAGCAATATGGATAACAAGACGCCGAAGGGTGTGCGCAAGCTTGCTGCACTGAGCTTCGCCGCGATTTCAGCGGCTTCTCTCGCAGGTTGCAGCATGCCAGAAAGCGCGAGCATTCTGATCCCCAAGCCTGCGGAATTCATTCCCGCACTCATTGCCTTCCTAGTCATTTGGTTTTTACTGGCAAAGTTTGCTTGGCCTATGATTCTCAAGACTTTGGATGATCGCCAGGCAAAAATTCAGGAAGATCTAGATGCTGCAGAGCGGACTCGTGCCGCTGTTGAGCAGGAAAAGAAGGAATATGCGGCGCGCCTTGATCAGGCGCAGCGCGAGGCTGGAGAGATTGTTGCCGAGGCAAAGAAGGACGCAGAGTCTGTGCGTTCTGAGGTGCTTGCTAAGGCGCAAAAAGAAGCGTCGGGCATTATCGCAAAGTCGCATGAGGCCCTTGAAGGCGAGCGCCGTAAGGCCATGATTGAGCTCTCAGGCTCTGTTGTAGACCTTTCTGTTGAAATTGCAGGCAAGATTATCGGCAATGAGCTCTCCGAGGATCAGCAGCGTTCTCTTGCTGAGAAGTACCTTGCAGAAGTGGGAAAGACCAATGACAAAGAGTAGCGACGACAAGGAGAAGGTTGAGGCTTACGCTCGCGCGCTGATTGAAGCGGGTCGTGCTGAGGGTCGCCCCAACGCTGACCTCGTGCAGTGGCTGCATGCAGGTAAGTTCTCACCTGAGGTTCTCGAGGCACTGGGTGCCATGCATCATGCTGGTGACCTAGAGCTTATCGATGCTGTCTCCAAGCAGTACAAAGAGATTATCGATAATGAGGATGACACCGTAAATGTTACGGTGACCACAGCAGTTCCTCTGGATGAGGAGCTGCGCCGCAAGGTCAAGACAAAGGTCGAAGCAGATCTTGGCTGCCCTATTTATCTTGTTGAGCGAGTAGAGCCTGAGATTTTGGGTGGCATCATTCTCGAGCAGCGTGGCAAGCGTTTTGATGCATCGGTGCGTGCACAACTCACCAGCATCCGCAGGCAGCTCTCAACTACCTTTATCGGAGTTGATGACAATGACAAATAGCATTAGCTCTAGCGAGGTCATGAGTGCCTTGCGTGACAAGCTGGCGCATATTGGTGCAACAGTTGACCTCAATGAGGCCTCTGTTGTTACGTCGGTAGGCGACGGTATTGCTCGTATTGATGGTCTCAAGACTGCTATGGCAGGTGAGCTGCTGGAGTTTACCAGCTCTCGTAGCGCTCACTCGGTCTACGGTCTGGCTCAAAACCTTGATACAGACTCTGTTGGTGCGGTTTTGTTTGGCGAGGTCGACACCATCAAAGAGGGCGATGAGTGCCATACTACTGGCCGTGTTATGGATATTCCCGTAGGACACGCCATGCTTGGTCGTGTGGTAAATCCTTTGGGTCAGCCCATCGACGGGCAAGGTCCCATCAACACGACACATCGTCGTCCTATTGAGTTTAAGGCGCCGGGCATTATGGAGCGTCAGCCCGTTTGCGAACCTGTGCAGACCGGGCTTATGGCCATCGATGCTATGGTGCCTATTGGACGTGGCCAGCGCGAACTTATCATCGGTGACCGCAAAACAGGTAAGACGGCAATCGCTATTGACGCTATCGTCAATCAGCGCGAGACCGACATGATTTGTATTTATGTCGCAATCGGCCAGAAGGCATCGACTGTTGCCGCCATTCGCGAGGAGCTGGCACAGCGTGGCGTTCTTAACAAGACAATCATTGTCGCTGCTACCGCTGCAGACTCTGCTCCTATGCAATACATTGCCCCTATGGCAGGCGCTGCCATCGGCGAGTACTTCATGTACAACGATGCCAATGGTGAATCTGCTGATGCTGAACATCCCGGCGGACACGTACTTGTTGTCTACGACGACCTGTCAAAGCAGGCGGTGGCATATCGTCAGATGTCCCTGACACTACATCGTCCGCCTGGACGGGAGGCGTATCCGGGCGATATTTTCTACCTGCATTCACGTCTGCTGGAGCGTGCGGTAAAGATGAGCGACGCCAACGGCGGTGGATCTATGACGGCACTCCCCATCATTGAAACGCAGGAAGGCGATGTCTCTGCTTACATTCCGACCAATGTAATTTCGATTACTGACGGTCAGATTTATCTGCAGTCGAGCCTCTTCTTCCAGGGTCAGCGTCCTGCCGTTGACGTGGGTATTTCGGTGTCCCGCGTTGGTGGTGCGGCACAGCTTGCCGCTATGAAGCAGGTTGCTGGTACGCTGCGTTTGGATTTGGCAAGCTACCGCGAAAAGCAGGCCTTTGCACAGTTTGGCTCTGACCTTGACGCGACGACCCGCTATCAGCTCAACCACGGCGCACACATGATGGAGTTGCTCAAGCAAAAGCGCTTTGCAGCCCTTCCTGTTGCTGACCAGGTTATCTCGATTTTTGCTGCCAAGGAAAACTTCCTTGATGACATTGATCTTGAGAACGTCGTGGTGTTCCGTGACGAGCTGGCAAAGTACATGACCGACCGTCATGACAACCTGCGCTGTGAGATCGTCAAGGGAAAGATCAGCGACAAGCAAGCAGAGCGTCTCAAGATTCATATTGCGCACTTCAAGGAGAAGTTCCTAGTCAATCACCCCAACCATGAGGAGATTGATGTGGAGAGCATTTCTGAGGATGCACAGGATACCGATGACTCCCAAAAGCAGGGCAAGGCGTAAAGGTAGATATGGCGAATCTTCGTGAAATATCGCATCGCATGTCCTCCATTAGGAGCACTATGCAGATTACGCGCACGATGGAGATGATCTCCACGGCGCGTATTCAGCATGCACTCCAAAGAGCTGAGGAAGCAGGACCGTACAAGGATGCAATTACCAATATCCTTGCCAATGTTGCTGCAGCAAGTTCACTGTCTGAATACCCGCTACTCATTCAGCGTTCGCAGGAAAAGAGTGTGCTCTTTATTCTGATTGCTTCAGATCGTGGTCTTGCCGGCGGTTTTAATATCGTGCCTCAGCGCGAGGTAGAGCGTGAGATGCAAAAACTTGCCTCTCAGGGCAAGAAAACCAGTGTTATTACCTGTGGTCGCAAGCCTACTGAGTACTTTACCTACCGCAAGATGATTCCTGCACTTTCTTTTGTAGGGATTTCTGCCGAGCCTACACGTGAGGAAGCAGAGCGTATTGCTTCCTATGTGATGGATTCTTACAGCTCAGGCAGGGTAGACCGCGTTGTCATCAAGTACTGGCATGCCAAAAACCGCATGGAGCAGGAGCTTGTAACCGAGCAGCTGCTGCCTTTGTCGCGTGAGAGTCTCATGATGCCCAATGCGCCACGAGATCCCGAGGCAATGGGGGAGGTAGTGGTAAAACGCTATCCAGACTTTACCTTTGAACCTTCCGCTTCGGAGGTTTTGGGCTATCTGATTCCTTCGTATATTAGAACGGTGATTTTCCACGCACTTCTCGATTCGGCTGCAGCAGAACATGGCGCACGTCGTCGCGCTATGCAGTCGGCTACGGATAACGCAGAGGAAGTTTTAAGTAGTCTCGAGAGGACCTACAACCGCGTGCGTCAGGGCTCGATTACCACTGAGCTCAACGAGATTATCGGCGGCGCAGCTGCATTGGAGGATAGTGACTAATGTCTATGGAAACTACGAGAGAGCATAGCGCTCTTGAGGAAGCTGCAGTTCAGCAGATGTCTCGTACCGCTGGTACTGGCACCATTGTTCGTATCGTGGGTCCTGTCGTAGATGTGCAGTTTGGCAATCGCATGCCAAGCATCTATACCGCACTTACGGTTGAAGCCGATACGCCCATGGGCCACATCTCGACCATTCTCGAAGTCGAGTCTCAGTTGCCCAATCATGTCGTGCGCACCGTCGCTATGTCGTCGACTGACGGCTTGCAGCGTGGCGTTAAGGTCAAGGCTACCGGACACCCCATGATGATGCCTGTTGGCCAGTCTACCTTGGGTCGCGTGTGGAATGTCATGGGTCAGCCTGTTGATGGCAAACCCATACCCGACGATGTTGAGTATTACCCCATTCATCATCCCGCACCATCCTTTGACGAGCTGACCACCCAGACAGAGATTTTTGAGACGGGCATTAAGGCGATTGACCTGCTTGAGCCCTATGTTCGCGGTGGTAAAACTGGCCTTTTGGGTGGCGCAGGTGTTGGCAAGACAGTTTTGATTCAGGAGCTCATTAACAACCTTGCACAAGAGCATGGTGGCACCTCAGTCTTTACTGGCGTTGGTGAGCGTACGCGCGAGGGTACTGACCTCTATCTCGAGATGAAGGAATCTGGCGTTTTGGAGAAGACCTGCTTAGTCTATGGTCAGATGAACGAGCCGCCTGGAGCGCGTTTGCGTGTTGGCCTGGCTGGTTTAACTACCGCCGAGTACTTCCGCGACAAGGGTCAAGACGTACTGCTTTTTATTGACAACATCTTCCGTTTCTCGCAGGCGGGCTCTGAGGTTTCCGCACTGCTGGGTCGTATGCCATCTGCTGTTGGTTACCAGCCTACGCTGGCTACCGAGATGGGCGATTTGCAAGAGCGCATTACCTCGACGCAGCAAGGTTCTATTACCTCTGTTCAGGCAGTCTATGTTCCTGCGGACGACTTGACCGACCCCGCACCTGCAACAACCTTTACCCACTTGGATGCCACGACAGTTCTTTCGCGTTCCATCGCATCTTTGGGCATTTATCCTGCGGTTGATCCTCTGGCGAGCTCTAGCTCTGCACTGGATGCCAGCATCGTTGGCGAGGAGCACTATCGTGTTGCTGTAGCTGTGCAGGAGATTTTACAGGAGTACTCCGACCTGCAGGATATCATTGCCATTTTGGGTATGGACGAGCTTTCCGAGGAGCAGCAGCTAGTTGTTGCTCGTGCGCGCAAAATCCAGCAATTCCTGTCTCAGTCCTTCCATGTTGCCGAAAAATTCACAGGTAATGCAGGTGTGTACTGCAGCATTGAAGAAACTGTTCGCTCTTTTGCAGAGATTGTTGATGGCAAGTGCGACGATCTTCCCGAGCAGGCGTTCCGCTATGCAAGCTCGATTGATGACGTGCGTGCTCGCGCCGCCAAGATGGCAGAAAACTCTGTAGCGGGGGAGTAGGACGCCTATGTCTTCTATTACCTGCCAGTTTGTCCGTCCAGACAAACTTCTCTTTGAAGGACATGCCAAGGATTTGACTCTCCTCACCCCTTCGGGTGAGGTAGGTGTCTGGCCTGGGCATGCTGCTGAGATTTGCGCTCTTGGCGACGGCGTAGTGCGCCTGCACCCCGTCGACGAAGAGGGTGGTGGCCAGATGAACGTTATTATTTCGGGTGGCTATGCCGAAATTAGCAATGACACGGTCATCATCTTGGCTGACCACGCGCGTCGCTCGGATGATATTGAACCCGATGTTGTGCGACAGACGCGTCAAAAAGCTTTTGATGCAAAAGAGCAGCTTGCCGCAGATGACCACAGCAATGCGTATTATGACGAAAAGATTAAGTGGTGCAACCTGCTACTGAAGCACGCCGCCTCCTCTGATGCGACTGCTACAGTAGGAGAGTAGTAGCTGACGAAAGAGGGCCTCATGGAAGCAATACAAGTCGAGGGCGGACATCCCCTTAGTGGCGAAGTTATCGTTGAGGGTGCAAAAAATTCCACCCTAAAGCTTATGGCAGCTACCATTTTGGCCCCTGGTGTAACAACACTTACCAATGTGCCTAATATTGCCGATGTGCATGTGATGGGCAAGGTACTCAAGCGTCTCGGTGCCGAGATTGAGGTCGCGGATGAGCATACGCTCCGTATTGATACTTCAGGTGTTGACAAGTGGGAAACACCCTATCAATTAGTAGCTCAGATGCGAGCCTCAACAGCAGTACTCGGCCCTCTTTTGGGTCGTTTTGGCAAGGCAGTGGTTGCCATGCCTGGTGGCTGCAACATTGGTGCTCGTAAAATTGATATGCACATTCTTGGTCTTGAGGCTTTGGGTGTGAGTTTTGATATCGATCACGGCAACATCCATGCTTCAACACCTAATGGCTTGATTGGTTCGACGGTGACCTTGGAGTTTGCCAGTGTTGGCGCTACTGAAAACCTCATGATGGCGTCGGTGCATGCGCGCGGAACGACTGTTATTGACAATGCCGCTCGCGAACCCGAGATCGTCGATCTAGCCAATCTTCTTAATGAAATGGGCGCTCACATCAAGGGTGCAGGCACTCCTGTCATTGAGATTACAGGTACCAAAGAAACTCTTCATCCTGTGGAGCATCGTACCGTTGGTGATCGTATTGAAGCTGGTACCTTTATCGGTATGGGTGGGCTGACTGGCAGTCCTTTGACCGTACGTGGCTTTGACCCTCGACATCTTGATCTAGTTTTGCGCAAATATGAGCTTATGGGGCTTGATATTGAGCGTCTTTCTGATGGTGTTGTAGTGCGCAAAAATGGTCCTATTAAACCGACGGATATTCAGACCCTACCTTTTCCGGGTTTTCCGACCGATATGCAAGCGCAGACTATGTGCTTATTGGCACTTGCTAATGGCAGCAGTGTTGTAACCGAGAATGTCTTTGAGAATCGCTTTATGTTTGCCAGCGAATTGCAGCGCATGGGTGCTGATATTGTTATCAAGGGTCATCATGCTATTGTGCATGGCGTTTCTCGTTTCTCGGGAGCCGAAGTAAAGGCCCCTGATCTGCGCGGTGGTGCTGCACTTGTTATGGCTGGTCTTGTTGCTGACGGCTATACCACGGTTACCGATGTGCATCATATCGATCGAGGCTATGAAGGCTTTGTTCCCAAGCTCACCTCGGTTGGCGCCGTCATTCGCCGTGTTGATTTGCCCGATCCCAGTTTTGATAGCGAATAATCTCTATCTGCTTGACCGTTCACGGGTATTGTGATGTTTGGCAAGCCACTTCAGTGGGTAAAGTTAGCCTCAACTGATGTCGAATGAAGGGTTTTACATATGACTATAAAGTCAGGCAAGGTCAACACTCACGGTGCTGATAGCCTTTCTATGTCGAGCGAGGACTACCTCGAATCTATCTACAGACTGAGTCAGACAAGCGATAAGCCTGATCAGGGTGTTCACTCGGTAGATGTTGCCGATCAGCTGAATGTTTCCAAGGCAAGCGTTAACAAAGCGTTGACCGCCTTGAGAGAAGCTGGCATGGTCGAGCAGGTGCGCTATGGTCGTATCGAGCTTACGCCCCAGGGCCGTGAGTATGGTCGTGACATCTGGCGTCGCCACCTTACGCTGCGCGCTTTCCTTGAGCAAGAATTAGGTGTCGACCACGAGACGGCAAACGATGAAGCTTGTCTCATGGAGCACGATCTCTCTGCGGATACTATGGATCGCTGGGTCAGTTACCTAGAGAAGAAGGGCGTTTCTCTCAACATCGAGTCGTAGCCCGTAGAGGTACTCTCGCGCTCTGCTTTATACATAAAGAAATCTGTTAGAAAATGCAGCACAAACGAAAGGATTCTGTTATGAAGGCCGTCATCCCTGCCGCAGGTCTTGGCACCCGTTTTCTTCCGGCTACCAAGGCGCTGCCCAAGGAACTTCTTCCTGTGCTTGATAAACCTGTTATTCAGTACGTAGTAGAAGAGGCATTGGCGCCTTCTGCAGTTGATGGTGTTGTAATCGTTAACTCTCATGAAAAACCGCAGATAAACGAGTACTTTTCGGTGGATAAGCATTTCGAGGAATATCTTCGCGCGCATGGTAAAAGTAAAGAAGCAGAGCTTGTTCATGAAGCAGGCGCTCTACCGGTAAGTTTTGCGTATCAAGATGATCCGCGCGGTCTGGGTCATGCGGTACTTTGTGCTGCTCCTGAAACAGGCGATGAGTCTTTCTTTGTTCTGCTTGGCGACTATTTTGTGCCCGAAAAGCAGATGTGTGTACATATGCAGGAAGTATCTGAGGCTCATGGCGGTGCTTCTGTCATTGCGGTTGCGCCTGTGCCCGCCGATCAGGTGAGCCGCTATGGCATTATCGCTGGCGAGCGTGTTGAGAGCCTTTCTGGTATTGAGGGCGCAGCCAATGAGGAATCTGGCGCTGTCTGGAAGGTTAGTGGTCTGGTAGAAAAGCCTAGCCCAGAAGATGCTCCTTCCCATCTCTTTATTGTTGGTCGCTACCTGTTGTCTGCCCGGGTGATGGAGCTTTTGCGCACTCAAGGCCCTGGTGCTGGTGGTGAGATTCAGCTTACCGATGCAATGGCACGTCTTCTTGAAGAAGAAGAAATGTACGCTGTTGTAGTAGATCCCAACGAAGGCTGTGATACTGGCACTCCCGCTGCTTGGGCTGCTACCAATGCCCGTATGGCGCTTGCTAATCCCGCGATCCGTGACGCCTTCATTGAGGGTCTCGGCGGAGCTAGGGTCTAAGGGGCAGAATTATGCCCGTCATTAGGTTTGCTCCCTCTGGTTGGCAGGGGCGCTTTGACGGAGACTTTAGCGAAGCCAATGTCACGCGTGTCGCTGGAGCTATTGGTGCAATTTGGTCTCAGCGCTATGGTGACGCCCGTGTATATGTGGGCTATGACAGGCGCTACCACGCCGAATCATTTGCGCTGCTTATAGGCAAGGCGCTTGCGGCTTTTGGACTACAGCCACAGGTGTCCCTTGGCGCCTGTCCTTTGCCGGCTGTTGAATGGGCTGCGGCAAACGATAGCCATGCTGCGGGTGCACTAATGGTTACAGCTTCTGAGAGTCCCTGTGAATACGGCGGCATTATTGCTCGCGGTAAAGATGGCGGTCCCGTGACCTCTGCATTTGCGCGTGAAGTTGAGAGGCGTGTACTGGCGAATCCTCTTCCCACCTATGGTGAGGTTGAGCGAGCTGATTTAGTAAAACCTTATCTTGATAATCTTTTGTCCTACTTTGACACTGATCTGATTCGCTCAGCGCAGTTAAGGATTGTGCTTGACCCCATGTATGGTGCAGCATCTGGGGTTTTATACAGTGCGCTTGAAACGATGGGCTGCTCGGTTACTGAGATTCATGGGGACCGGCGTGAAGATTTTGATGGCTTGCATCCCAAACCTGTAGAGCCTTGGGTAGATGAGTGCGAGCAGCTGGTTATCTGTCAGCACGCGGATGTGGGTTTTGTGCTTGATGGTGATGGCGATCGTGCATCGCTTATTGACGAAAAGGGAAGGCTGATTGTTGCACACAATCTTGCTCCCTTAATCTTGGGTTATCTCGTTGAATACCATGGACTACGTGGCCGTGTGGTTACAACATTGGCGAGTTCTATGCGTACTGTTTCACAAGCAAAGCGCCTTGGCTTAGAAGTTACTCAAGTGCCCGTAGGTTTTGATCGCCTTTATGCTGAAGTGCGCCAGGGTGATGTTGTAATGGCTGCAGAGGAATACGGTGGCATCTGCATACCAGCACATCTGTATGAACGAGATGGCCTTTTGAGTTGTCTTTTGGTGTTGGAGCTTTTGGCACAGGAGAAGCGTCCTCTATCCGAACTTGTAGATGAGCTTTCCGAGCGTTTGGGTTCAATGTCATATATACGGCGTGATTTACGCCTGGATTCTGCCGCATCCCAAACTCTGCGCAATCTGCTTCCGGGACTCAACCCGCCTACTCTGGCGGGGATGGAGCCGGTATCGGTCAATCATGCTGAGGGACTGCGCGTGCAGTTCAAAAATGGCTCTTGGGCGATGTTGCGTCCATCTCGATCAGGCTCCTACGTGCGCGTTTATGCCGAAGCGGCAAATGCTGAGGCCCGTGATGCGCTTATTGAGGCCATGTCACAGCTTGCAAAACACCCCCATATATGGAAACACCATGGAGAGTCATCTATAACGCTCGCAAAGTAGGG